>NZ_AWWC01000009.1:0-22334 GCF_000468895.1 Jonquetella sp. BV3C21
CCTGACAGCCGTTTTTTTATTTTTCAATTGGCAGGTTCGTAGGCTCGGGAAGACGGAGCGTCATGCCGTCACAAGCCGCGCAGACGAGACACTGAGGGGTAGAGAGGGCCTGCGCTAAGTTTTCCGGCCCAGCGTCTAAAATCCCGTTGCCCATGTGGGTCATCACCAGCCTGCTGACGTGGCTTAACGCCATCAGTTCCGGCAAGTCCGGCACGGAAAGGTGCTGAATCCACCTGACTTTTTCCATCAGCGTCACGTCGGCGATCAGGGTGTGACACCCTCGATAAAACTCCGCCAGCTCAGGGAAGTAGCACGTGTCGCTTAAAATCCCCCAATCGGCGAAGTAGGGCGACGAAAAACGAAGGCCCCGGCATTCGACGCCGTGGTGACGGAGCAGTACCGTGCTGACAGTGATGCTTCCAATCTCCAGCGGTCCGTCGGCCCAGAGGTGAATCCGGGCGAGTTTGGAGCGAAGGTAGCTGAATAAGATCGGTTCCGGCCCCGTGACAGCGTCAACAGGCAGGGCAACGAGTCCGCAGGGCTTTCGGTTGCCGGTTACCATCGCTTCTGTCAGAGCGTTTAGGTCGCTGCTGTGATCCAAGTGCCGGTGGGTCAAAAGCACCCCTTCGAGGCGTCTATCTTTCATCAATCCCAGCCGACAGGCCTGAACCAACGCGCCGGGCCCCGGATCGATTGAAAAATCCCCCTCCGGCAGCCTGATCCACATGCCGCCGGACGCGCGCCTCTGGGTGACCATGACAAACCGCGTTCCCGCGGTCCCCAAGAACGTTATTTCCCCGGGCGGCTCGACAACCGGACGCTCCTCCGGCTTTGGCCAGCTTGAAACCCTCTGTGCGAGTTCCTCCGGCGGCGTCATCGAAACAGCGGCAGCAGGGCCTTAAACTCCGGAGTGCCTGCCTCCTGAAGAAGCCGATAGGCGACCGTCACAAGGGGCAGAGTTGGAATACCTAACGCGCGAAGATTTGCCGCGGCCAGCTGTCCGTCTTCGAGGCGCTGGCAGGAGCAGCAGTCCATGACAACCGTTACGCCATACCCAAGCCGTTTCAGGTCGACCGCCGTCATGTACACGCAGATGTGAGTTTCTACTCCGGCCAGAATGACGTTTTTCCGCCCGCTTTTCTCCAACAGGGCCATAAAAGGCTCCGAATCAGCGCAGGAAAAACATTTTTTCTCCACTCGGGGCGATTCTCGGACCTCGCCGAGCAACAGCGCGTCTGTGCCTCCTAACTTTGCCGGATTCTGCTCGGTCAAAACGCAGGGGACGCCCAGCGTCCGAGAAACGGTGGCTAAATCAGACGCGCGTTTCAGGATAGTTTCTCCGTCCGGAATCGCCCCTAAAAGGCGAGCCTGAAGGTCAATAAAAACGGTCAGAGCGTTCGACCGCGTCAGTCGATCTGTCACAGTAACCCCTCCTTACGTAGGCCAATGAAATTCATGAAGAAACACCCGTCAGACCTCACCGTTGATAAAGCGTCAGCGGCGGGAGCGGCGGCGGTTTCTCATGTGCGCCTGCAGATCCTTGGACGTGTTTTCCAAGTGTTCTGCCAGAGCCGCGACCGCTTCCTCGACGTCTCCTTTTATTGCCGCTTGGAGAATCCGCCGGTGCTGTTTTTCCGACTCGTCCCTCATGCTGTCCAAGTGAACGCGGATATACCGGTCAACCTGCCGCCTCAGCGTAGCCAACGTGTCCATCGTCATCGGCCGATCGGCCGGCTCGTACAGCGACGCGTGAAATTGGGCGTTCAGGTCCCGCCATACCACCACGTCCGGCTCGGCCTCCATCGTCTGCAAAAGCCGTTCTTCGTCGTCCAGCAGGCGCTTAGTCAGAAGAGGGAACGCCAAGCGGAACACGCCGCACTCAATCCAAGTGATCATATCGTAAATTTCCCGCGCCTCGGCCAAAGACAGCCCAGTCACGACAGCGCCGCGGCGGCCTTGGAATCGGACGAGCCCTTCGCTCTCCAGCTGTTTGAGAGCCTCGCGCAGCGGGATAGGGCTCACGCCCAGCTGATCTGCCAGCTGGCTTTGATGGAGCTGCTCGTTCTCCTGTATCAGACCTCGGTAAATGGCGTCCCTCAGGGTATTCGCGATAGCGTACGAACGCCCCTGAGAGGCTTCCGAGTCGCTGAAAAGCTCATGAAACGACATCCTATGATCACCTCTGACAGCCTGAGGAGCACGTCCGGATTTTAAAATATACGATAGGCCGATAGATTATATTATTTTGACAGCCATTTGGCCGGGACTATACTAAATTATACGTGAAAAAAATATATGGGGGTGGCAACTGTGAAGAGAGTCATCGTCGTCGGATCTCTTGGACAGATCGGCACAGAGTTGGTTAAAAAACTCCGGGGCCGTCTTGGCCCCGATGCCGTCATGGCGACGGACATTCGGGCTGACGAATCTGGCGTTTTGGGCGATGGACCGTTTCAGCAGCTCGACGCGCGGGACGCGCAGGGATATGCCGACCTAGTGGGCTCGTTTGCGCCCGATACGATTATGCATCTGGCAGGCCTTCTGTCCGCGACGGCAGAGAAGAAGCCCCAACTGGCTTGGGCTATCAATATCGGCGGTCTGTACAACGCGCTGGAAGTCGCGCGGGAAAAGGGCTGCGCCGTGTTTTTCCCAAGCTCCATCGCGGCGTTTGGCCCGAACACGCCGCACGACAAAACGCCACAGGACACGATTCAGCGTCCCAACACCATTTACGGCGTGACGAAGGTCTCCGGCGAGCTTTTGTGCGAATACTACCACAAGAAGTGGGGCGTCGATACCCGCGGCGTCCGCTTCCCCGGGCTGATCTCCTGGCAGACGCTTCCTGGCGGCGGGACGACCGACTACGCCGTTGACATCTATTACAGCGCCGTTCAGAAAGGAGCCTATTCGTCCTTTATCGCGGCGGGAACCTACATGGACATGATGTACATGCCCGATGCTATCGACGGGGTGATTCAGCTCATGGAAGCTAATCCGTCCCGGCTGATTCACCGCTGCTGCTTTAACATCACGGCGATGAGTTTTGACCCCGAAGAGGTCGCCGCGTCCATTCGCAAGAAAATGCCGTCGTTTAAGCTCAGCTACGACGTCGACCCGGTACGCCAGAGCATTGCCGAAAGCTGGCCGAACTCGATCGATGACACGGCCGCCCGTCAGGAGTGGGACTGGAACCCCAAGTTCGACCTCGACGCGATGACCGACGACATGCTGGCCAACCTGAAACGGAAATTAGCCTGACAAGGCGAAAGGAGATCTTACAGATGAAACGTCTGGAATCAGTACTTGCCGCTGATCTGGAGCGCCTATCTGCCGAGGGGCGCCGCAAGGGAAGAGAAGAGATCATCGTCGGGACGAAGCCGGCGTCCGGGAAGTTCGGCCCTCGGTTCTTCCTGAAGGGACACGGCTCAAAAGAGTTTATCCGCTTGAACTCCAACTCGTACTTGGGGCTCTCCTTCCGGCCTGAGCTGCTGGCGGCGGAAGAGAAGGCCAGCCGGGAGTTCGGCGTCGGCCCCGGAGCCTGCCGGTTCATCAGCGGAACGCAGGCACCCCATCGTGACCTTGAGAAGAAACTGGCCGCCTTCCACGGCCGCGAGGACGCCATCATCTTCAGCGCCGCTTATACAACCGTCGGCGGCGTCATCACGTCCCTCGTGAGCCCTGAAACGGCCGTCATCAGCGACGAGCTGAATCACAACAGCATCATCAACGCCATTCGGCTTTCCCGCCCGCAGGTCAAGTTCGTGTATTCCCACAACAACATGGAAGACCTGAAGGCGAAAATCGCCGAGGCCGTCAAGTCCGGCGCCAAACGGCTCATCGTCGTCACAGACGGCGTGTTCAGCATGAGAGGTGACTACGCGCCTTTGAAAGAGCTCGTTCAGATCGTCCACAGCGCCGATGACTCGTTCCCAGAGAACGCCATCGTCATCATGGACGACAGCCACGGCGTGGGCGCGTACGGACCGACCGGCCGTGGGACCGAGGAGATCTGCGGCGCGAAGGTAGACGTGCTCATCGGAACGCTTGGCAAAGCCTACGGCGTCAACGGCGGCTACGCCTGCTCGTCAAAAACCGTGATCACCTATTTGAAGGAACACGCGGCCATGTACATCTACTCGAACCCGATTTCCGCCGGCGAAGCGGCGGCCGTCGCGGCGTCCCTCGACATTCTCCAGAGCGACGAGGGCAAAAAGATTCTGGCTCACTTGTCCGCGGTGACCAAACGGTTTGAGGACGGCCTAAAGAAGCTGGGATATGAGACGATTGAGGGCCCGCACCCGGTGACGCCGATGGTGCTTCGCGACACCGCCAAGACCCGGGCCATGGTGGCGCACCTGCTGGAAGGCGGCGTTTTGGCGACTGGCATGACCTTCCCTGTGGTGCCAAAGGGCGCAGAAGAAATTCGCTTCCAGATCAACGCGGATCACACCGAAGCTGATATCGACAAGGTTCTGGAAGTCATCGCCTCGTTTCCCAAGTAGCGGTCCGGCGCGTTCCTGAAAAGGGCATTGCATTTCCTCGCCGGGTGGGCTACAATGCTTACGACCTGTTACTAGGATCATCCCGCAGTGGATGTTCTTGGTTACTGGATTCCCATTCGAGAGGTGTCATAGATGCTCGACAAGAACGTGAAGCAGGATATCATTTCCAATTACCGGGTGCACGCCACAGACACAGGTTCTCCGGAAGTTCAGGTAGCAGTCCTCACTCAGAGGATTCGTGATCTGACGGAGCACCTGAAGGTTCACGTGCACGACTACCATTCAAAGCGTGGCCTTCTTACCCTGGTCGGCAAGCGTCGCAAACTGCTGCGGTACCTGAGAGACAAAGACTTCAACCGCTACAAGACGCTTATCGAGAGCCTAGGGCTGCGCCACTGATCAGACGAATCGGTACTTTCTCTCGGCGAGGACAGTGTTCACTGTCCTCGCTTTTGTGTTATTCTAAACTCGCGAAAAAATCGAAAAGAAGAGAATTGAGGAGGAAATCCGCATGGAGAAAACGTATTCATTGACAGTCGGCGGGCAAGAGTTGCAGTTCACAACAGGGAAAGTGGCCAAACAGGCCAACGGAGCCATTTGGGCCCGCGTGGGCGACACAGTCGTCCTGACGACCGCCTGCATGACCGATAAGCCACGAGTGGGGCTGGACTTTTTCCCTCTGCTCGTTGACTTTGAGGAGCGCTATTACTCGGCCGGCAAAATCCCCGGAGGCTTCATCAAGCGCGAAGGGCGCCCGTCTCAGACTGCCATTCTGAGCGCTCGGGTTATCGACCGGTCGATTCGGTCGCTGTTTGAGGACTGGATGCGTCACGACGTTCACGTCGTCACAACCGTCCTTTCAGTCGACCAGAAAAACACGCCCAACATCTTGGCAATTAACGCCGCGTCCGCCGCTCTGTGCATTTCAGATATCCCGTGGAACGGCCCGGTCGGCGCAGTCCGCATGGGCTACGTGAACGGCCAGCTGGTCGTGAACCCGACAGAAGATCAGATGCCCGAAAGCTCTCTCGACCTGACCGTCGCCGGACACGCCGACGGAATTACCATGGTCGAGGCGGGGGCCCACGAAGTGCCGGAAGCGCTCCTTATTGACGCCTTGGGCGTTGCGCAGGAGGAAATCCGCAAGATCTGCCAGTTCCAGCTCAAGATGCGGGAGGAAATCGGCCTGCCCAAGCGGGAGCTTCCTCACACTGAGGTCATCGAACCCATCGACAAGTGGGTCGCCGACAACCTGCAGGATGAAGTCGCCGTCGCCGTGATGATTCACGACAAGAAGGAGCGCGGCGCGGCGATCAGCGCGCTGGTTGACAAGGCTGTGGAGCACTTCGCCGTCGAGTACCCGGACAGCGCAGTCTACATTTCAGGCGTCGTCGAAGGCTGGGTCAAGAAGAAGATGCGCTACATCACGGCCCATCAGAAGGTCCGGGCCGACGGTCGGGCGACCGACCAAATTCGTCCGATCTCTTGCGAAATCGGCCTGCTGCCCCGCGTCCACGGCTCGGCGCTTTTCACCCGCGGCGAGACCATGTCGCTGGCTACGGCCACGTTGGGCATGCTGGGCGAAGACGACCAGATGATGGACGGGTTGAAGCACAACGAGCCCAACAAGCGGTTCTTGCTCCACTACAACTTCCCGCCGTTCTCGGTCGGTGAAGTCCGGCCCATGCGCGGCCCAGGCCGCCGCGAAATCGGCCACGGCGCTCTGGCTGAACGGGCATTGGCCCCGATTATCCCGAGCGAAGAGGACTTTCCCTATGTGGTTCGCGTCGTCTCGGACATTCTGGAGTCCAACGGCTCGAGCTCCCAGGCGTCCATCTGCGGCGGCAGCCTCGCGCTGATGGCCGCCGGCGTGCCGGTCAAGTGCCACGTCGCCGGAATCGCCATGGGGCTCATCAAAGAGGGAGACGACGTCGTCATCCTCACGGACATTCAAGGCTTGGAAGACCACTACGGCGACATGGACTTTAAAGTCGCCGGAACCCGCGAAGGTGTCACAGCCCTGCAGATGGACAACAAGGCCGGCGGCATCACGAAGGAAATTCTCACACAGGCCCTTGGGCAGGCGCGTAAGGCCCGCATGGAGATCCTCGACAAGATGGAAGCCTGCATCGCAGCTCCTGTCGAGCTGTCCCAGTACGCGCCCCGCATTTTCACCATGCAGATCGACGTTGAAAAAATCCGTGACGTTATCGGTACCGGCGGAAAGGTGATCCGCAACATCGTGGCCGAAAGCGGCGCCAAGGTCAACGTGGAAGACGACGGCACAATTTACATTTCATCGACCGAACCGGAGGCAGTGAAAAAGGCCGAAAAGATGATCACCGACATCGTGCGCGACGTCGTTGCCGGTGAGGCATTTTTCGGCCGCGTGACACGGCTCATGTCGTTCGGCGCGTTCGTCGAAGTGCTGCCCGGCAAGGAAGGACTTCTTCACGTCAGCGAGGTCAGCACCCGACACATCGACAAGATTGAAAGCGTCTTCGCTCCCGGCGATCAGGTCATGGTGATGGTCAAGGAAATCGACGATCAGAACCGGATCAACCTGTCCCGCCGCCGGCTGCTGGCTGACCCGGAGCTGATCAAGTCCGCCGGCTTGGAAGAATACCTGCCCATGGAAGAGGAGCGGGACAAACAGATTGAAGCCCTCCCGCCGTCCGCTCCCAGAGAGCGGAGTGAACGGCCCCCGTTCCGCCGGAACGATTCGGGTGACCGCCCCCGCCGGGACGGCGACAGGGACAGACGCGGCCCACGTCGTCACTGATGACGCTGAAAATTTTTGTCCGCCGGCTCTGCCCTGAAATTCCGCTACCCGCCTACGCGACAAAAGACTCGGCGGGCATGGACCTTCGGGCGGCGTCGGACGTTCAAATACTTCCCGGCAGGACTGCCCTCGTGCCAACAGGCCTAGCGGTCGCCCTGCCGCCCGGGTACGAAGCCCAAATACGACCCCGCAGCGGCTTAGCCGCACGCTACGGCATATCAATTCCCAACGCTCCGGGAACCATTGACAGTGACTATCGGGGCGAAATATCAGTGATCTTGATCAACTTAGGATCCCAGCCTTTTGACGTTCACCGGGGCGACCGAATCGCCCAGATGGTGATCGCTCCGGTCGTTCAGGCCGTATGGGAAGAAGTCGAAACGCTGGACGAAACGGACCGAGGCGACGGCGGATTCGGCCACACCCAGATCCGCTAGCACGTTCAACTTTAATTACATCTAATGGGGTGATTCCCGTGACTGTACGATATCAAGGACCAGACGGAAAAAGCTACGAAGGCGTGCCGATAAAAATCAGCGAAGTCTTTGACCAGTGGGGCTGCCTGAAAAACGCCGTCGCGGCGTTCGTCGGCGAGGAGGAGAAAGATCTGAATATCGTCGTGGAGAAGGACGCCGTCCTGCGTCCCATTACGCCCGACATGCCGGAAGGGCTGGACATCATCCGTCACAGCTCGGCCCACCTGCTGGCTGACGCGGTGACCCGGCTTTTCCCCGGCGCCGTGCCGGCTATCGGCCCGGTCATCAAGGACGGGTTCTACTACGACATTCAGTTCCCTCAGCCGATCAGCGAAAGCGACCTGCCGCGGATCGAAAAGGAAATGCAGCGCATCGTCAAGAAATGTGTCCCGCTCGAGCGGATCAGCGTCACCGTTCCTGAGGCCATTCAGCTGTTCAAGGAGCGGAAGGATCCGTACAAGGTAGAGATCCTCGAAGGCGTCACCGACCCGCAGGTTAACGTCTACTGGCAGGACACCTATGTGGACCTGTGCCGCGGGCCTCACGTCCCGAACACGAAGTTCCTCCGGCACGTCAAGCTTCTGTCCGTTGCCGGCGCTTACTGGCGCGGGGACGAGCACAACATCATGCTCACCCGTATCTACGGAACGACTTTCGACACCGCGGAAGGGCTGGAGACCTACTTGAAGCGGATGGAGGAAGCCAAGAAGAGAGACCACCGCAAAATCGGAAAGGAAATGGACCTGTTCAGCTTCCACAAGGAGGGGATCGGGTTCCCGTTCTTCCACCCCAAGGGCATGGTGGTCATGAACTCCCTTCTCGATTTCTGGCGCCGTCTCCACACCCTCAACGGGTACAGCGAGGCCCGCACGCCCATGATCCTGAACCGGGACCTGTGGGTTCAGTCCGGTCACTGGGATCACTACCAGCAGAACATGTACTTTACCACCATCGACGAGATGCCCTGTGCCATTAAGCCGATGAACTGCCCGGGCGGGATCCTGATTTACAAGGACCGTCTTCACAGCTACAAAGAGTTCCCGATTCGGCTGGCCGAGCTGGGACACGTCCACCGGCACGAGAAAACCGGCGAGCTTCACGGTCTGATGAGAGTCCGCAGCTTCACTCAGGACGACGCCCACCACTTCTGCACCCCCGAGCAGATCAAGGACGAAGTCAAGTTCATCATGGCGCTGGACGACTATGTTTACAGCAAAGTATTCGGCTTCAAGTACCACGTCGAGCTGTCAACCCGTCCCGACAACTCCATCGGCTCGGATGAACTGTGGGCGACGGCCGAGAAGGCCCTTCAGGAAACCCTTGAGGAGACGAACACCCCGTACGTCCTCAACCCGGGCGACGGCGCGTTCTACGGCCCGAAGATCGACTTCCACTTGGAAGACTGCATTGGCCGGACGTGGCAGTGCGGAACGATTCAGCTTGACTTCAGTATGCCCGAAAAGTTCGACATGGTTTACATCGGCCCCGACGGTAAGGAACACCGCCCGGTCATGCTGCACCGGACCATTCTGGGAAGCATCGAGCGATTCATGGGCATCCTGATCGAACAGTACGCCGGCGCGTTCCCGTACTGGATGGCCCCCGTGCAGGTCAAGATCCTGCCGGTCAACGAGTCCCACGTAGCCTACGCAAAGGACCTGAAAGACCAGCTGGCCGATCGGGGACACCGGGTTGAAATTGACCTGTCGGACGAAAAGCTGGGCAAGAAAATCCGCAACGCGCAGGTGGAGAAAGTTCCGTTCATGCTGGTCATCGGCGACAAAGAAGTAGAGAACAAGACCGTCGCCCTGAGAGACAGAGCTGAAGGCGACAAGGGCAGCGTTTCCCAGGAACAGCTGTTTGAACTTTTGGCAAATCAGTACGACCCGAAAGCGGATAACTACCGGGCAAAATAACCTCAAGGCTTGCATGTCCAAGCCTTTCGTGCTATAGTCCTCAGATGTAACGAGCGAGCGCACACCGTCAAGCAGAGGAAACTCTCGCCCTCTGACGCTTCGGCTGTCAACGGGCTGGTGGACGCAGTTTCCGGCAACGGCTGACTGTATCCTGAGGGCTTCTTCCGCCATGGCGGGAGAAGCCCTTTTTGTGCGCCATAATCCCACGGAGGTGATTGACCATAGCCAGGAAATCAACAGACGAACCCCGCGTCAACGAAGAGATTACAGCCGAACAAATTCTCGTGATCGACGACGAAGGAGTGAAGTTGGGCGTCATGACCGTCGAGGAAGCGATTCACATCGCGTCCGAGAGGGAACTCGACGTGGTTGAGGTGGCCCCGGACGGCAAACCGCCGGTGTGCCGCGTTATGGACTACGGCAAATATCGGTATCAGCAGCAGAAACGAGTGAAAGACGCCCGCAAGAAGCAAAAAGTTCAGGCCTTGAAGGAAATGAAAATGAGGCCGAAGATCGACGAGCACGACTACGACTTCAAGACGCGCGCCATCGCCAAGTTCCTGGAAACGGGTCATCGAGTCAAGGTATCAGTCTTCTTCCGCGGAAGAGAGATGGCCTTCCTAGACAAGGGAAGAGACGTTCTCAACCGCGTTGCCGCCGACGTGGCCGAAGTGGGCCGCATGGAAGGCGAGCCCCGCATGGAAGGCCGATACATGAGAGCGATGTTCGCCCCCGGCGGAGCAGCAAACGAACAGACAAAATAGGTAATCGCCTACTGGTGAGGAGGAAATCGACACTATGGCCAACATGAAGACAAAGTCGCGCAGCGCTGCAAAGAAACGCTTTTCCCTGACGGCAACCGGCAAGGTCCGCTACCACAAGTGCGGTAAGAGCCACCTGCTGGGCTGCAAAAACGCCAAGCACCGCCGCCGTCTGCGCAAAGCGGGAATCGCCAGCGATGCCGCAACGCCGAGCATCAAGCTCATGATCCCCTACGCCAAGTAGGGCTGAAACTTTCAGAGGTGAACTGATATGCGAGTAAAAGTCGCCAGCTCCAGCGATCGGAAGCGGAAGAAGCTATTTTCAATCACTAAGGGATTTTTTGGGCGCAAGAAGAACGTCTACCGGAACGCTCGGGAGGCCTACCTTCACGCTCTGACCAGCATGTACAAGGACAGACGCCGGAAGAAACGGGATTTCCGCCGTCTGTGGATTACCCGAATCAACGCCGCTGCACGGATGGAAGATATGTCCTACAGCCAGTTCATGAACGGCCTGAAGAAGTCCCGCATTGAGATCAACCGAAAAATGCTTGCCGAGCTGGCCGTCAATGAGCCGGCAGCTTTCGGCGCGCTGGCCGCTCAGGCTCGTCAGGCGCTCAGCAAGTAAGTGAAAGCCTACAGTTCGCGTCCCATCGAGCGAACTATCATCGGAGGGTTCCTGTTAGTTATTTTGACAGGAGCCCTTTTGTTGTTTTTTTTCGGAGCCTCTGCCGGAAGGCCAATTTCGCCGGTCGACGCGTTGTTTACTGCCACGTCGGCCGTCTGCGTGACCGGGCTGACAGTCGTCGGCACAGATCAGCTGCCGTTGGCGTCCCAAATAACCATCCTGATTCTGATACAGCTTGGGGGACTGGGCGTCATGACTGCCGTCACGGCCAGCTTTTTGCTGACCGGCCGCCGAGTCGGCCACTATCAACGGCTCCTGTTTACCAGCTCTATCGGACTTGACAGCCAAGCCGGAGCTGTACGGCTCGTTCGGTGGATCATCGCCTCAGTATTCATCATCGAAGGGATTGGCGCTTGCTGCCTTTGGATTCTTTTCTGCGGGGAGCTCCCGCCGGGCCATGCCCTGTGGAACGCGGTCTTTCACAGCGTCAGCGCCTTCTGCAATGCCGGATTCAGTTTATTCCCTGACAACTTAGCCAGCTGGCACGGCTCTGGGGTTGTCCCGGTCGTCATCGCCTGCCTGATCGTGATCGGCGGAATGGGCTTTATCGTCCTTCTTGATGTGGCCCTTCGGCTTCTGCGGCGGCGTAAAACTCTTTCCGCTCACAGCCGAATGGTCCTGTGGACGACGGCAGTTCTGCTGGCCGGAGGGAGCCTTCTCCTGTGGGCTAGTTCTTGGTCGTCCGGCGCTTCGTGGAGCGCTAACCTGAAGCGGCTGCCGGAGGCCATGTTCATGTCCGTCTCGGCCCGCACGGCAGGGTTCAACATCGCCCCAATGACGAATGTAACGTCGGTGGGCGCTTTTATCCTGTGCCTGCTCATGCTTGTCGGGGCCTCCCCAGGCTCAACCGGCGGCGGCCTCAAGACGACCACCGTCGCCGTTTTGGCCATGACGGCAATCAGAGAGACCCAGGGCGTCCGCCAAGTCACAGTCGGCAGAGGGGGAATTCCCCAGTCGACGATCAACCTGTCCATCACTCTGGCGGTGCTGTACCTGTCGAGTATTGGAACTGGTATCATAGTCCTTGGGCTTGTAGAGCCCCTGCCGCTGAAGAACATCGTCTTCGACGCCTTTTCAGCCCTTGGAACTGTCGGGCTGTCGCTGGGCGACGTGGGACGCTACAGCCCGGCAGGGAAACTGGTGCTGACGCTCCTCATGTTCTGGGGGCGGGTTGGACTGCTCACGTTTGCCTACGGACTTTTCAGAAAGAGTGTCAGCGAAACTGGCGTCACCTATCCGGACGCCTCAATACCTATCGGCTAAACGAGCCTCAGCGAAAGGAGCTTGACATGCCTGCGGCTAGTCGCAACTATTTCATTATCGGGCTGGGACGGTTCGGCCAAGCGCTCTGCGAGCGGCTCTCGGCCCTTGGACAATACGTTATCGCCGCTGACTCCCGAATGGATCGGGTAGAGGCTATTTCCCCAAAGGTAGCCTATGCGGTCCGTCTTGACGGCACCGACCATCAGGCTCTGATCAACGCCGGCGTGCAGCAGGCTGACGTTGCCGTGGTCGCAATCGGGGCCGACCTAGAAAGCAGCATCCTCTGCACCGCCATCCTGAAGGAGCTCGAAATACCGAAGGTCATCGCCCGGGCCCAGACGGCGCTTCACGCCCGCGTGCTGACCCGCGTGGGCGCTTCGCGAGTCGTCTTCCCCGAGCGGGATCTGGGGACGAAACTTGCCGAACAGGAGGCGAACCGCTGGCTTGCCGGGTTCTATCAGGTCGGGACAAATTACTCCATGGCGGAGCTGGCCCCCATGCCGTCAATGATCGGGAAATCGCTGAAGGATCATGGCTTCCGAAATCGCTTCAACGCCAACGTAGTCCTGATTAAACGGCAGGATGAACAGATTTTCCCAAGCCCCGAAACAGTCATTCAAGCCGATGATCTGCTTTACGTTGTAGGCGATACGGCAAACCTCACCGAGTGGGCAGACAAGCTGAACAAAACGAAGGAGGAGTAAGTGTGAGCGATCTGACTGACCGTATCGAACAAATCCGCCGGGATCTCCGCGGCCTTCTGAAAGAGGGACTGACGTCCCAAGCCCTTCAGGATATTAAAGTCCGTTTCTTCGGCAAAAAAGGCGACATGACCCAGCTGCAGAAACTTCTCGGGAAGATGACCCCGCAGGAGCGTCCGACGGCGGGAAAAATCATCAACGACGCTAAAAACGAGCTTTCAGCCCTCCTCGACGGCGCCATTGCCCGCAAGACCAAAGAGGCAATGGACGAAGCCGAGCGCAAAGACCGGGTTGACGTCACCCAGCCGGCGTGCGGCCGGCCGTGGGGGAGCTGTCACCCGGTCGTTCAGGTTACCTTCGACGTGCTGGAAGTACTCACCAACTTGGGCTTTTCCGTCCGTCTTGGTCCTGAGATCGAAAGCGACTACTACTGCTTCGAGGCCCTCAACATTCCGCCGCACCACCCGGCCCGGGACATGCAGGACACGTTCTATTTCCCCGACGGCTCGCTTTTGAGACCTCATACGTCTCCGGTTCAGATCCGTTCCATGCTCGCCCTTGGCGCGCCGCTGCGGGTGGCCTGCCCTGGACGGGTTTACCGCCGGGACAGCGATCCGACCCACTCGCCGATGTTTCATCAGGTCGAAGGCCTCGTCGTTGACAAGAACATTTCCGTCGCCGACCTGAAGGGCTGCCTTGAGGCCATGGTCAGCGGCGTCTTCGGCCGTTCGCTGGCCGCCAGATACCGAGCCAGCTACTTCCCGTTCACCGAACCGTCGCTCGAAATGGACATCGAGTGCTTCTCCTGCGGCGGCCACGACTCGTCCTGCCGAATCTGCAAAGGCACCGGCTGGCTTGAGATCGGCGGCATGGGCATGGTTCACCCGAGCGTCCTCCGCGCCGGCGGCGTCGATCCATCCCAGTTCACCGGCTTTGCATGGGGCATGGGACTTGACCGCATCGCCATGCTGAAATACGGATTGAACGACCTTCGGGCCCTGTTCGACGGCGACGTGAACTATCTTCTTTCGGGGAGGAATCAATAATGCTGCTCTCGTGGAACTGGCTCCAGCAATTCGTCTCGATTCCCGCTCCGATCGATCAAGTAGCTGACCGGCTGACCGTCACCGGCAGCGAAGTCGAGTCATTGACCCAAGTCTCACCAAAAGTAAGCGGCCTTCGGATTGCAAAAGTCTTGGAGACGAAAGTCCACCCCACAAAATCCGGTCTGACCGTCACGACCCTCGACTTGGGGAACGGCGAACGTCGGCCCTGCGTCACCGCGGCGAAAAACGTCACCGCCGGCTGCATCGTCTCGTACGCGCCGAGCGGCTCAACGATTGCCGACGGGATGACTTTGGGCTTTAGGGACTTCGACGGGTTCACCAGCGACGGCATGATGGTATCGGCAGCCGAGCTCGGCCTGCCGGAGCTCTCGCCCGTTCACGGCATTTTGCTTCTCCCAGACGACGCCCCGATCGGCGCCGACCTGAAAACATGGCTCGGCCTTGATGACTGGGTGATCGACCTGTCCATCACGCCGAACAGAGGCGACATGCTCAGCTACCTCGGCACGGCCCGAGAGATCGCCGCCCTGATTCCCGGCGCTTCGCTGCACCTGCCGGAGCTTCGCCCCGCCTTGCAGCAGCCTGGGGACTGGAGCGTCCAGTTCAACGGCGTAACCCTCGAAGGCGACGGCTGTATGGCCTATCGCCTAGGCGCCGCCGACAGCGTGAAGGTGGCGGCTTCGCCTCTCGAATGGGGCGTCAGGCTCTGCCTGTCGGGCATGAGGCCCGTCAACAACGTCGTTGACGCGACCAACATCGCCATGCTGGCATTGGGTCAGCCCCTGCACGCCTTCGACGCCGCTAGCCTGCCCGCGCCTGAAATTACCGTCAGACCGGCCCGGCCCGGCGAGACCATGATGAGCTTGGACCACAAAGAGCGGGTTCTCTCGGACGGAGATCTCGTCATCTCGTCCGGCGGAGTAGCCGTCGGACTGGCTGGCGTCATGGGCGGGCAGAACTCAGAGGTGACAGAGAGCACGGGCGCGGTGCTGATTGAAAGCGCCTGCTTCAGCGCGCCCGCCATATCGCGCACTTCGCGCCGCCTTGGCATTCCAAGCGAGGCCGCTTTCCGCTACGCCAGAGGCGTCGACCCGTGCCTGACCG
The DNA here is from genome assembly GCF_000468895.1 of Jonquetella sp. BV3C21. Lineage (NCBI taxonomy): Bacteria > Thermotogati > Synergistota > Synergistia > Synergistales > Dethiosulfovibrionaceae > Jonquetella > Jonquetella sp. BV3C21. Next base: position 15,261 of record NZ_AWWC01000009.1, read on the forward strand.
AGCTTTCTCTCAGCTGGGTCAAAGCCCTGCTGAGCCAGTGGGGCGCCGCTCGGGTATACGAAAAAGAGATCTTCTGTCAGAAAAAGCCCTTTGAGCCCCGCCGGGTGTTCCTGACGGAGAGAAAGACTGCATTGCTGACCGCTCAGCCGGATCTGGCTAAGACGGGCAAAGAGACGCTGACGCGCCTCGGCCTTGTCGCCAGCGCCGAATCGGCCGAAGGAACGGAATACGTCGTTCCCAGCTGGAGAAATGACCTGTCCATCGAAGAGGACCTCATCGAAGAGGTCGCCCGCATTCACGGGTATCAGGACTCGCGCCCTCGGATTCCCGAACTCTACGGCCCGGGCCAGCTGGGCGAGTTCATGTCCCTTCACCGGCAGATTCGCGAAGCGGCCATGGCCCGCGGCTACTCAGAAGCTATAACCTACAGCTTCATCAGCCCGGATTGGCTTCAGAAGATCGACTATCCGGAAATTGACTCGTGCAAAACGTTAACGAACCCGATCAGCGCTGACTTGTCGGTCATGCGCCCGACCATTCTCCCGTCGCTGCTGGCTGCTGTCAGCAAAGCGGAAAAACGAGGTTGGCGGGACGAAATCAGGCTGTTTGAGTGCGGCAAGGCGTTTGTCCCGTCTCCGGATGGAACCGTCGAGTTTGACAGACTTTGCGGCGTCGTGTACGCCGGAGCAGAGCGGCGCCGACTATACGGCGCCCGGACTGCCGAAGACTTCTTCTCCGTCAAGGCAGATCTGATGGCCCTCCTCGTGAGCCGCGGCATCAGAGGAACCTTCATCCCGGCCTCTTTGCCTTGGGGACACGCGGGGCAGACCGCACAGGTCCTTCTAGACGGGAAACCGGCTGGGTATTTAGCCCAGCTCAAGCCGTCAATCTCTTCGGCTTGGGATCTTTCCGCGCCGCTGTTCTTCTTTGAAATCGATCTTGCTCCTCTTGCGCGCCCATTCAAGCCCTGCTATAAGCAGAGCGGAGACTTTCCCCCGGTGTATCGGGACATCGCGCTTTTGGCGGACAGAGGCGCGTCGTCTGAGGCCATCGCCAGCGAGATATTGGAGCTGGGCAAGCCGGTGCTTCGGTCGGTCAAGCTGTTTGACCTGTACTGCGGCCAAGGAATCCCAGAGGACAAAAAGAGCTTGGCCTTTTCGATGGCCTACCGGCTGGACGACCGGACGATGACCGACGCAGAAGTGGAAAGCCGGCATTCGGCACTTCGGCAGGCCCTAGAGAAGAAAGGCTACGTGCTGCGTTAACGCACAAGCAAAGGAGGTAATCGGACGATGAACGACCTGAAGAACTTCGATCAGCTGCTCTCTGATCTTTCGTCGGCCATCGAAACGTTTCGCCGCAACGAAGCGGTCAAGGAAGAGACGTTTCGGACGCAAACAAACCCATTCCGCAAGGAGCTGGAAGCCGTGACCAGCTCGCTTTCTGACTGCAAAAAACAGCTGCAGGACGCCAGAAGCGAGCTCGAAGCCGCGCAGAAGGAAAATCAGCGCCTTCAGACAACGCTGAGATCCGTCTGCAAAGGCCTGCGTGACCTGCTCACCCAGGCCAGCGAGGAGCGTTCCCAATGACAGAACAGGCTCGCGAATCTTCGATCACCCTTGGCAGCAAGACCTACGCGATACAGACGCTTCTTCCGCCGGAGGACGAGCTCCGAATCAAGCACATCGCCCAGGACTTGTTCGGCTCGCTCTCACGGGAGAACGACCAAGAACAGAAGTTGGTCATCGGTTGGCTGTTGATGGCCTACCGGCTCGAGCAGGCGCAAGTTCAGCTTGAAAAACTGCTTGCCCTGCTTCACGAGCTCAGCGGAACGGAGAAGGCAGAATGAAAGTTATTCAAGAGTTTCTCGCCCAGTCCATCACGCCGATTGACCTGATCATGCTGTGCCTGGCCCTGTACTTCGGCATTCGAGGGTTCCTTCTCGGCTTCGCCAGAGAATTTGCCTCCTTGGCAGGCACGCTCATCGGAGCTTGGCTCGCCTTTACTCAGTGGCGCTGGCTGGCCGACATCCTGTCTCACACCTTCCCCCGCGTGTTCACCAACCCGGTCCTCACCCAGATGACCGCTATCGTACTGCTTTTCCTCGCCAGCGGCCTCATCTGCTCGCTCCTTGGCCGACTTCTCGCATGTATCTTTCGGTTCGTCTGGCTCAACTTCTTCAACCGCGTTCTGGGGCTCGCGCTGGGGCTTGGGAAAACGATCATCATCGCCATGGTCATCGTCCATTTCCGTCACCTTATCCCTGGATGGCATATCGAAGGGACCTATACTTGGAAAGTCGCTTCGTGGGCTCTGACCTGGCTCGAAAATAATTTCCCAACTCTGCTCGGTTAGCCAGCTCCGCCATGAACCTTTCAGAACAAACAGCCCAAACGCTTGAACTGCCGGACGTCTTAGCTCTCTTCGGCCGCAAGGCCCGTAGCGAACTCGCGCTAAAAGCCTTGGCCCATCTGTCCCCAGCTTCATCAGTCGAAGAACTTCGAACCCGACAGAACGCGCTCAAGTCCTATGCCGACTGCCAAGCAAAAAGGGGAGAGCTCCCTTGGCTTTCTGACGTAAAGCTCGCCGCTTATCTGCTTGACGAAGCCAAGGAAACCGGTTGGGTCGACGGACCACAGCTCTTGACGATCCGCCGACTTCTTGAACTCAGTCAGAAAATTAAAGAGTTCCTCGACTCAACCAAAGAGGACTGGCCGGAGCTTAAAGCTCTCTGCGGCCGCATTCGAGACTTTACTGAAGAAATCCGCCGTCTGGCTGTGCTTGACGATTCAGGCGAACTGCTTGACGGCGCGTCGCCTCGGCTGCGCGACCTCCGAACAAAACTGGAAAACGCGAAAAGTCAAGCGCGGACTCGGGGAAACCGATTCCTCAACGGCCCTCAGAGCCACATGCTTCAAGAAAAGATCCTCACCCTTCGGAACGGACGGTTCTCCGTGCTGGTCAAGCCCGGCTCTGTCCCGTCCTTCCCGGGGATATTCACCGAACGGTCGCTTTCCGGGAACTCCGCCTACATGGAGCCCCAGTCCATCGTCCCGCTGAACAACCAGATAGCCGACCTGAACCAACAGATCAAGGAAGAAGAACGAACCATTTTTAGAGAACTGACCGGGCTCCTTCTGGCGCGGCAGGGCGCAATCCGTGCAGCCGAAGACGTCCTGTGCCAGCTTGACCTGTGTCACTGCGCCTTAGAGTGGATGTCCGGCGCAAAATGGCGCTTGGCCGAACTCCAAGCGCCATGCCATTTTCGCTTTTATCAGCTCCGGCATCCGCTTTTAGGAAGCGGCGCCGTCCCTATTGACGTCGCCTGCGGACTGAAATATCGCCAACTGGTCGTCACCGGCCCCAACACCGGAGGGAAAACTGTCGCCCTAAAAACGGCAGCCGTCGCCGTCTACCTGAGCTGGTGCGGCCTTCCTGCCCCGTGCGGCGATGGCTCGACCATCGGCCCGATCGACGGCATTTACGCCGACATCGGCGACGAACAGAGCATCGAACAGAACCTTTCCACGTTCAGCTCCCACCTGACCCGAATCGTCCAGGCTCTCGAAAAAGCCACGAAGAATTCTCTCGTCCTGCTGGACGAACTGGGCGCGGGAACTGACCCGCAGGAAGGCTCGGCCCTAGGCATTGCCCTTCTTGAAGAGTTCGGCAAACGGGGCAGTCTCGTTCTGGCCACGACCCACCACAACCCGATAAAGCACTACGCCACCGTCACGGCCGGCGTAGAGGCGTCCTGTGTCGATTTTGACGAAAAATCACTGAAACCGACGTACCGGCTGCTCACCGGCGTTCCCGGGCAAAGCAACGCCCTAGCCATTGCGGGACGGTACGGTATGCCTCAAAACATATTGAGCCGGGCCCGGCAGCTTTTGAACGAACGGGAAGTGGACGCTGAACGCCTGATGGGAGAGCTGCAGACGAAAAAGTCCCAGCTCGACCGAATCGAGCGGGAAGTCATCCAGCGCCAAACCGAGCTGCAGACCGCCCAGACCCAAATCGAAGCGCGGCGCAAAGCGCTCTTCAGCCAAAAAGATGACGTTCTCCTAAAAGCCCAGCAGCAGGCCCGTCAGGTTTTAGACGAAGCAGAACAGCAGGCTCGGGATCTCCTGAGAAATCTCCAAGACGCAGCTGAATCTGCCGGACACAAGGTCATGGAGGACCACAAAAAGCAGACAAAGGCGGCTCGACTCAGAGGGGCTGTCCGAGAAGCCTCCATCGAGGCCCGAAAAAACGCCGCCCTGTCTCAGGAAAAACCGTTGGCCGTCGGGGACTCGGTCCGAATCGGAGCCGACGGCAAAGCAATCGGTGAAATTGTCGCCCTCAGCGAAAACAACGCTGAAGTTCAGATGGGCATGATGAAAGTATCCGTTCCAGTCCGCCGCTTGGTCAGAACCAAACGGCCGAAGGAAGAGTCTTTCGCCTCGGGGCCGAAGTTCACCAAACCGGAAGGCGTCGCCGGCTCATTGATGGTCAGAGGGCTTTCGCTGGACGAAGCCATGCCGCTCGTGTCCCAGTACTTGGATCGGGCCATGAGAGCCGGTTACGGCGAAGTCACGATCATTCATGGGCGGGGAGAGGGAATCCTTCGCCGGGCCGTCCATGAGCTGTGCGCCAGCCTCAACTACGTATCCGAGTATCGCCTTGGCGGCCCCGGTGAAGGAGGATACGGCGTCACAATCGTCCGTTTCAAATAAGTCTTTTAGCGCAGACTTGCCTAAAACGCTTGACGAAAGCTATCTTCCGGTGTAGCATAACTCCGTTGCGCTCGTAGCTCAGCTGGATAGAGTGTCGCCCTCCGGAGGCGAAGGTCGTGAGTTCGAATCTCGCCGAGCGCGCCATTTGGACGGTTTTCCGGGATATTTCGGTATCTATCGGAATATGCATAAAACAGCGTGCCAGCCTTAAAAATATCTGGGCTGGCACGCTATAATTTTATCGGAATCAAACGGAATCAAACAGTCTTTACCGGCGCAAAACCGGGACTTAAACCGGGACTGTGTTTTTCGGGTTGAAGATGTTCCCGTTTACAGTCCCGGTTTTTCTTTCAAACCCTTGCTATTGCTGGTGTTTCATTTGGGACTTTTTGCAAAAGGAGCCGCCTCTGCTGACAAAGTCAACGATCGACAGGGCTAGAGGACGTGACGTCGGCTGGCATAATGGGAGTTATGTTCTTTTGCATAATTTTGTGAGGAAGTCGCAAAAATGCTACCTCAGGAAATTGAACAAGCTAAACGGGAGTTTGCGTATTTTAAAGAAAGGTGTGATGAAAATGGACAACAGCTCAGTCGGCATTCGCTGGGAAGATGTTCAGAAAGAACTCTTCACCCCAGAAGACATTGCCATTAGCCATCTTAAAGCTGCTCTCATCGGGGAACTTATCAGAGCCCGTCGGGAACTAGGATTATCTCAGCGCAAACTCGAAGAAATGAGCGGGGTAAAGCAGCCTGTTATAGCGAGAATGGAGCTGGGCGAAACAAACCCCAAAATTGACACCGTAATAAAGCTTTTAGTTCCTTTAGGTAAGACGCTGGCAATTGTGCCCCTTCCAACTAATGAATGATGAGAGAAGAGGGGGAGTAGCCTTTTTTAGGCGTGTTGGTTAAGTTTTTCGCGCCAAGCCTCTTGAAGCACTTGGGAGCAGTTAATCCCTTGTTTGTCCGCTAATTGACTCATTCACAAAGGCAAAGAAACGTTTTTCCTCGTGGCTCGTGTGTCCGTTTGCGAACGATATAGAACGGTGTCAGCTTTTAGCACTGAGCAGATTGTATCAGGAGTGCAGTGTAAGAGTGATTGAGGTGTTGGGGTAGGGATCTCAAGTCCCTCATCTTCTGCCGTCACGAGCCATAGGGCCATGGCGTCTCTCATCTGATTAATTACATCAGAGAGATCTTTGCCCGTCGTAATGCACCCCGGCAAATCAGGAACGCGGGCATTATACTCAGAGCTGTCGTTTTTTGTAAACGTTGCGGTAAACAGATAAACCATCGTTGCCCGTCCTTGTTGGCTAAGCAGGGAGCTTTAACTGAGCTATTTAGAAGCGCCAATCGACTGGGCAATGGCCGCTTGGAGCAGCTGACTGTAGTTGAGGCCGGCTTTTTTGGCGGCTTTGTCCATCCACGCGGGTACCGTGACGGATTTGCGAACGTAGGGTTCTCGGACTGCGGCGCGAATAAGCGGCATCCAAACTTCGATCAGGACATAGATTGCTTTTTCCTCTGTGGAAAGTTGAGCCTCTTGGGAAGGCGCTGGGATCGTGTCGTGATCATCTTCCATACCGACCAGATGAAGCCCTAAGGCCTCTTTGGCTCTGTAGATCGCTTCTGTTGCGTCCTTGCCAACGGTGACGCAACCCGGCAGATCTGGAAAGGTGACGCCGACTTGGTGTGCTTCGTAGTGCAGCTGAGCCGGGTAGATATATCGGTCAACCATGATGTTTCCTCCTTACTTTAGGCGAATGCCCGCTTGTTGTTCAATGCTTTTGAGAAGCTCTCCTGAGATGTCCTTGACTGGGTAATGGATTGTCACTTTGCCGGGAACGCCGTCCTTTTTAAACTGGTGATGATCTCCGGCGATCCTGACGCAATACCAACCTTATCCTTCAAGCTGGGAAATGATCTTCGCGGATGGTAGGGATCGCCCAGAGCGGAACTCCTCTCTGACATAGTCTGAGATTACTATAACATCTTAATACATATGGTAAGTATATATTAACAGAAGCCGATTCGATCGAGAGCGTGAAGTGAGACAAGCCTGCAGGGTTCTGATGCCCTGCGCAATTTCAGGTACGGCACGACCGAAGGTCGAGCAGCACAAAAGCCACTCGCAGCAAGGGGCGTGTTCTTTTGCAATGATTTATGTAACTGGGGCTTAAACTGGGACCTTATATTTACAAAATAACGCGTTGAATATATTGTTTTATATAATACGTAAATATCTCGCATAAGTCCGAGCGTCTATATGATATTAGCCGCATCAACTGGGGGAGCTGTAAAAACGAGAACCTCTGAACGGGACATAGCAAAAATTAACTAAGTAACAACAAGCGCGACCGCC
>NZ_AWWC01000010.1:0-2665 GCF_000468895.1 Jonquetella sp. BV3C21
ATTGGGGCCGGAGATTTTTTTCAGCGTCAAATTATTCTTTCAGCACAGGCTCCCAGATCTTTTTCAGCGTCTCTTCGGTGTCCAGCGAGCTGTTGATCAGGCCGAACTCCTTGTAGTCGTTCAGGATGTTGCGCAGCGCCGTCTCGGTCAGCTCGTCGCTGATCAGGAAGTTGTACGTCTTCAGCATCCGCAGGGCCAGATCCCGATCGCCGGAAGCCCAGCCGTTGGCGAACAGAAGGTCAATGGCCTCTTCCTCGTGCTCCATGATCCACTCGGACGCCCGCTCGTGAGCGTTGGTCAGCTTGCGGGCCGTGATCGGGTTGGCCTGCAGGAAGTCCAAGTTGATCGCGTGAATGCAGCAAGGCTCTTGGGAGAAATCCGGGTCAAACGTCAGGGAGCGGATTCTCTTGAGCACGCCGTCGTCCAAGAACTTCTCGGCGTACTGGTCCGACATGGTGGCCGCGTCCACCTCGCCGTTCTGCATGGCGAGGACAACCGCAGACGCCTCAACCTGCTTGAACTTCACGTCGTCGGGCTTCACACCGTCGTGGTTCAGGAACCGAAGCGTGATGTTGTGGTCCGACCCGCCGATCGCCGTCGATACCGCCACGGTCCGGCCTTTCAGGTCCTTCGTCGAGTTGATCGGCCCATTCGCTAGGGCGTACAGCGACTTGCAGCCGGTCTGAATGCCGGTGGTGAACTTCATTCTGACCCCGTTAACCGCCGGGACGAGCATAGCGGCGATATGGTTGCCGCAGGCCACGACCTTGCCGGTACCAACCGCGTCGTTCAGCGCCTTGGACGCGAACTTATAAACTTCCGTCTTCAGCCCCTCGTCAGCGTAGAATCCCTTCACGTGCGCGATGCCGAACGTGCCCAAGCACATTCCGCCAGTATGCCCCAGAGGAATCACCGTGCCGTATGCCGGTTCGGCCTTCCACGCCTTCTCCTCCTCGGGCGTCAAAACAAGCGGGCCCCGCATGGCCCACCCGGCCGTCCCTGCCGCCAACATAGCCCCAACAGCCAACGCAGCAAAAGCTCTCTTCATACGAACTCCTCCTTTGTTCTATAGAACTCAGCAACATTACTCATAAATATTATAATTAATTCTTTCGTATCGTCAACGCCGAACCGGGCGTCAGCCCCTCAACTTAGGGTCAGCAGTAGACTATAATAAAATTATAGTCCGCCCTCTTCGGGCCTTGGAGGTTGAAGATGAAAGCCAGCCTTGCCGCCGTCATCGACGTGGGAACCAACTCGGTCAAATACTGTCTGGCCGAGGGAGACCGGTCCGGAATCACCCGAATCCTCGACGAAGGGCACCGGGTGACAAAGCTCGGCCGGGGAGAATCGCCCGTTTTGACCCGCCAAGCGATGGAAGAAACGGCGGCGGCCGCCGCGTCGTTTGCCGCCGCCGCCCGAAGGGCCGGCGCCGTCCCGACAGCCTGCGGCACCCACGCGGTCCGAAACGCCGCCAACCGGGACGAGTTTTTAGAAATCTTCGAGCGGGAAACGGGCGTTTTCCCCGCCGTCCTCACGGCCTCACAGGAAGCCCAGCTCACCTTTGAAGCGCCGGGCGTCCTTGCCGGCCCGCTGACCGTCGTGGACTCAGGCGGCGGAAGCACCGAGTTCTCGTTCGGCGCGGACGGACGGCTCGAAGGGGCGTTCAGCGTTCCGTTGGGCGCGCTCTCGATCACAGCCGAGTTCTCAAATGACCCGCCGACGCCGGGCCAGCTGGCAGACGTCCGGCTCAAAATCCGCCGAACGCTGGAGGCGTCCAGCGTTTGTCCCGCACTGGGAAAACGGATCGTCGCGTCCGGCGGCACGGCGGTCGTCATGGCCGCGGCGGCCCGCGGGCTGGACGCAAGCCCAGCCTGCGACGTCTTAACGCCGCAGTACGCGAGCCGGCTTCTTGCCCTTTTCAGCGGGAAATCGGCCGCCGAACGCCGTCGAATCCCGGGCGTTCCAGCCGATCGGGCCGACGTCATCTTGGGCGGCACCTGCATCTTAGCCGAAGCGCTGAGCCTGCTGGGGAACGAAGCCGCCGTCACAACGCGGGGTCTTCGACACGCGGTTCTGGCTCGACTCTTCTCGGGCCGATGGCCTCTGCAGCGTTAAAGTTCTCCCTTAAAAACAAAAATCGTTTCGGCGCTTGACAGGTTCAAAAAAGCGGCGTATTCTTTTTCTGTTAGTTAATCCTAACACAGTGTATCACCCCTCCAGGTGGGAGAGCTGCCGCCAACAGCTCTCCTTTTTTCTTAGGGACTTGAGCCCGGAAAAGGAAGTGGAGCATGACCGTCTTTCGCCACCACCTGTACGAATACGACAAGGGGCTGCGCCGGCTTGTTCTGCACACCGCGCCGGAGTCGAACCGGCTGGAGATGGAAACCATTCTCCGCAAGCAGGGCGTCGCCTACCTGTTCGTTCCCCTGTCCAACGGACACGTGAACGTCTTCTTTGGCGACAAGGACTGCGTTGACGTGGTTAAAAGCTTCGGCACGACGCGCCTGTCCGACCTGACCGACGAGCAGGACTTCATGCTGGGCATCATGCTGGGGTACGACCGGCAGGTTCAGTGCCGCCGCTACTTGGCGCGCCGAAGGAAAAAAAGACTCTTCCCTCTTGGCTCTGGCAGAATAAAAAACGCAAGGGCGCTGCAGAAAAT
>NZ_AWWC01000011.1:0-25841 GCF_000468895.1 Jonquetella sp. BV3C21
GGGGGGAATCCACAGTGTCGACGAAAAACATTCGCATTCGGCTGAAAGCTTTCGATCATCGGGTTATCGACGCTTCAGCCGCGCAGATCGCGGACGCGGCGGTTCGGAGCGGGGCAAAAGTTGCGGGCCCCATTCCGCTGCCCACGAACGTGAAAAAATTCTGCGTGTTACGTTCTCCCCACGCCGACAAGGACGCTCGGGAGCACTTTGAAATGAGAACTCATAAGCGGTTAATCGACATCATGGATCCAACGCAGAAGACGATGGAGGCCTTGATGCAGCTCAATCTTCCGTCGGGAGTCGACATTCAGATCAAGCTCTGATCGGCTCAAGGCAGGAAGCTCTGGGTAAAAGCTGAAACTTCCCCAGCGCGCAGATGGTGCGCTGGGGAAGCTCTGAGCAAAGGAGAGTTGTGCAATGATTGGTATTCTTGGACAGAAAGTCGGAATGACAAGGGTTTACAGCGAGGAAGGCCGCGCCATCCCCGTGACGGTCATCGCCGCCGGGCCTTGCCCGGTCGTCGACCTGAGAACGCCGGAGAAAAACGGCTACAGCGCAGTGCTTCTCGGTTTCAGCGAGCGTAAGCCTCAGCGGGTAAGCAAGCCGCTGGCAGGGACGTTCAAGCGGGCTGGCGTCACCCCGTGCCGCTGGCTGAGGGAGTTCCGCGTGGCTGATTCCGGAAAATGGGAAATCGGCGGCACGGTGAACGTCTCCCTGTTCCAGGCCGGTGAAGCGGTTGACGTCACTGGAACCAGCAAAGGTAAGGGAACCGCCGGCGTCATCAAGCGTTACGGTTTCGGCGGCGCGCCGGCCAGTCACGGCGTTTCTAAAACGCACCGCAAGCCGAACTCCAGCGGCGCCAGTTCCTATCCCAGCCGCGTCTTCAAGGGTAAGAGAATGCCCGGCCGCATGGGGAACGAACGAGTGACCGTCAAAAACCTGACCGTCGTCGCCATTGACGTGGAGAATAATCTCCTGCTCGTCAAAGGTGCCGTGCCTGGCGCCAAAAACGGCCTCGTCCTGGTTCATAAACAGGGCTAAGGCCGCAGAAGGGGGATTATCATCATGCCCGTTATCAAAATACTGAATTTTGCAGGAGAGTTTGTCGGCGACTTGGAGCTGAGCGACGCCGTGTTCGGCGTTCCATTCCATTCCAGCGCCATTCATCAGGTCGTCGTCGCCCAGCAGGCGAATGCCCGTCAGGGTACGGCCTGTGCGAAGGACCGCGGTGAGGTTCGCGGTGGTGGACGGAAGCCTTGGCGGCAGAAGCACACCGGCCGCGCCCGTGCGGGCAGCATTCGCTCGCCTCTGTGGGCCGGCGGCGGCGTCGTTCACGGCCCCAAACCGCGGGACTACTTCCTGAAGGTTAATAAAAAGATTCGCGCGCTTGCGATGCGCAGCGCCCTGTCGGTCCGGGCCGGCGAGTCCCGCCTGTTCGCCGTGGAGGGTTTCTCGCTGGAAGCTCCTTCGACGAAGAAAATGCTGTCCTTCTTGGCGGCGGTTGGCGCCCGCAAGCCTCTGATCGTTCTGGACAGCCGCAATGAGAACGTCATCCGCTCGGCGGCGAACATTCAAGGCGTCAAGGTTCTTCATATGGACAGCATCAACGTGCTTGATCTGGTACGTCACGACGGTTTGGTAGCGACCACCGCCGTTTTGAAGCGGTTGGAGGAGGTATACGCGCGATGAAACTCATGGCTTATGACATCATCGTACGTCCCGTCATCACTGAGAAGAGCAGCCGGATGATGGAAATGAACAAGTACACTTTTGAAGTCCATCCTCAGGCGAATAAAAGTGAGATTCTCCATGCCGTGGAAACGGTCTTCAAAGTGAAAGTGCAGTCTGTTCATACCGCTAAGGTTCATTCCAAGCCGAAGCGTATGGGCATGGCAGTTGGAAAGAGCCGCGCCTGGAAAAAGGCTATTGTCACCGTTGCCGACGGCCAGAAGATCGAGTTCTTCGAGGGCGCTGGCGCCTAGCGATCGGAGGGAAAGAATATGCCAATTAAAAAGTTCAAACCCGTTACCGCCGGTCGGCGCCACATGGAGATCCTCAGTTCTGAGGGGATCACCAAGTCTACGCCTGAAAAGAGTCTCCTTTGCGGAGCGATCAAGCGTTCCGGCGGACGGAACAACTCGGGAAGAACGACGGCTCGTTTCATTGGCGGCGGACATGCGCGCCGGTATCGGGTTGTTGATTTCAAGCGCGATAAAATCGGCATCCCCGGCCGCGTTGCGGCGATCGAATACGATCCCAACCGGTCTGCCCGGCTGGCGCTGATTTTCTACGCTGACGGCGAGAAGCGCTACATCCTGTGCCCCAACCTGCTGAAGGTGGGCGACACGGTTCTGGCGGGCAAGGGCGCTGATATTCAGCCCGGAAACTCCATGAAGCTCGCTGACATTCCCGTGGGCACGAACGTCCACAATCTGGAAGTCATGCCCGGCCGGGGCGGCAAACTTGTCCGGTCCGCCGGCGCTACAGCCCAGCTGATGGCTAAAGAGGGCAAGTACGCTTACCTTCGGATGCCGTCCGGTGAGCTTCGGCTGATCCTCTTGGAGTGCACCGCGACCATCGGTCAGGTGGGCAACTTGGAGCACGAAAACGCGATGGCCGGCAAGGCCGGCAGAACTCGCTGGCTCGGCAAGCGGCCCCACGTTCGGGCAATGGTTCAGAACCCCTGCGACCACCCGATGGGCGGCGGTGAAGGACGAAGCAAGTCGAATACGCACCCGGTCTCGCCTTGGGGAACACCGGCCAAGGGCTACAGAACCCGGAAGAAGAAGCCCACGGATCGCTTGATCATCCGGCGCCGGGCTAAGTAGTCGAGGAGGACAGAAAGTATGGCACGTTCAGCGAAAAAAGGGCCATTCGTCGAGGTTCGCCTGATTAAACGGGTTGAAGCGATGAACGAGTCCGGGACAAAAAAAGTCATAAAAACCTGGTCCCGCGCGTCAATGGTCGTCCCGCCGATGATCGGTCACACGATCGCCGTTCATAACGGCCGCACGCACGTACCTGTCTACGTCAGCGAGAACATGGTTGGCCATAAACTGGGTGAGTTTGCTCCCACGCGCCGGTTCGGCGGACATGCCGGACAGGAGCGCAAGGCAGCTCCGACGCCGTCGAATTAAGGAGGACTGACGATGCAAGCTAAGGCAATTGCCCGCTCCGTTCGTATTTCTCCTTTCAAAGTTCGTCAGGTGCTTCCGCTGATTCGCGGAAAAGGCGTCAGCGCTGCCATCACCGCGCTGCACTATTCGCCCAAGAAGGCCGCCCGTCTGGTGGAAAAAGTCCTGAAGAGCGCCGTGGCGAATGCGGCGAATAACCTGAGCCTTGACGTTGATACGCTGAAAGTCGTTGAAGCGACGGCGGATCAGGGCCCTGTCATGAAGCGGTTCAATCCGGTATCAATGGGACGGGCTCACGCTTACGTACATCGGACCTGCCACATTGCCGTGACGGTTGCCGAATAGGAGGAATGGCATATGGGTCAGAAAGTTCATCCGATCGGTTACCGTATCGGTGTGATTCGCGACTGGGAATCCAAGTGGTACGCCAGCGGCAAGAACTATCACGAATCGCTCCATCAGGATCTTAAACTGCGGGAATGGATCAAGAGCCGCTGGGAAGGCTCAGGCATCTCCCGGGTGGAAATTGAGCGCGTCGGGAAGATCATGCGCTTTACGATTTGGACCGCACGGCCTGGTGTAGTGATTGGCAAGCAGGGTGCTGAGATCAACAAGCTAAAGGAAGACCTTCAGGCTAAAACCGGCACTCGGGTCATGATCAACGTTCAGGAGATCAAGAACCCTGAGGTTGACGCTCAGCTGGTGGCTGAGAACGTTTCCAGCGCTCTGGAGAACCGCATCAGCTTTCGCCGCGCCATGAAGCAGGGCCTGTTCCGCACCATGAGAGCCGGCGGGCTTGGCATCAAGATCCAGTGCTCCGGTCGGCTTGGTGGCGCTGAAATCGCCCGGACCGAGTGGTACAACGAAGGGCGCCTTCCCCTGTCAACCCTGCGGGCTGACGTTGACTACGGCCTTTCCGTTGCCAAGACGATGTACGGCACCATCGGTGTCAAGGTGTGGATTTACCGCGACGAGAAGGCGATTAACACGGCCGCTCCTCGGCAGCCCCGCCGCGGCCGTAAAGAAGGAGGGCGTTCCTGATGTTGATGCCCAAGCGCACCAAGTACCGCAAGGCTTACCGGAAAAACCTAGTCGGTGAGTGCAAGGGCGGGGATTACGTCGCTTTCGGGGAATACGGGCTTCAGGCGGAAGAGTGCGCCTATATTACCGCCCGTCAGATAGAAGCAACGCGTGTGGCAATTAACCGAAAGCTCCGCAAGGGCGGCCGGCTCTGGATCCGGATCTTCCCTGACGTTCCTTTCACGAAGAAGCCTCTTGAAACCCGAATGGGAAAAGGAAAGGGCGCTCCGGAGTTCTGGGTCTCGGCAGTTCGCCGCGGCCGGATCCTCTTTGAAGTCGGCGGCGTGCCGCTTGACGTCGCAGAGACTGCTTTTCGCACGGCATCGCACAAGCTGCCGATCAGGGTTCGACTTGTAACCCGCGATACTTTGGATGGTGAATAGCAATGGACGCAAAAAGCCTGCGCGAATTGACGGTTGAAGAACTCCGCGACAAGCACCGGGAGTTCAAAGAAGAGCTCTTCAACCTGCGGTTCCAGAACGCGGTCGGTCAGCTGAAGAACACCAGCCGCATTCGGGATGTAAAAAGAACCATCGCGAGAGTCCTTACCATCGTTCACGAGAAAGAACAGGGACTTGTCGTGGACGGCGGAAGGAGGTAAGAGACGATGGAAGGCAAAGCACTTCATCATCACAAAGTGAAGGTCGGCGTCGTCGAAAGCGATAAGATGGAGAAGTCCGTCTCTGTCAGGGTGACTCGGCACGCCATGCACCCGGTGTACGGCAAGAGAATGGTGACCTCGAAGAAATTTGTCGCTCACGATGAGTCGAACGATTGTCACGTGGGCGACCGGGTGCTCATCGAAGAATGCCGGCCGTTGAGCCGCACAAAGCACTGGAAAGTCGTGCGGGTCATTGAGCGCGCGCTGGCTCTTGACGGCGAAGAAAAAGAGGAGGCGTAGAGCATGATCCAGCTCAACACCGTTCTGAACGTCGCCGACAACTCTGGCGCCAAGCGGGTCAAGTGCATCCAGGTTCTTGGCGGCAGCAAGCGCCGCTATGCCACCGTGGGTGACGTGATCGTCTGCGCGGTTAAGGAGGCCATCGCCAACAGTCAGGTGGCGAAGGGGAAAGTCGTCAAGGCCGTGGTCGTCCGCACGAAGAAAGAAACTCGCCGTCTGGACGGATCTTACGTTCGTTTTGACGATAACGCGGCGGTCATCATTGATGCAAACGGAGATCCCAGAGGTACGCGTATCTTCGGTCCCGTGGCTAGAGAGCTTCGCGCCAAGAAGTACATGAGAATCATCTCTTTGGCGCCTGAAGTGGTGTAGGAGGACTGAAATGAGCGGTTTGCGACTGAAAAAGGGAGACAGAGTCAAGGTCCTTTCCGGCAAGGATAAGGGCAAGGAAGGGAAAATCCTGACCTGCTACCCGGACAAAAATAAAATCATCGTCGAGGGAGTTGCCGTAGTATCGCGCCACACCAAGCCCAGTCAGGCGAATCCTCAGGGCGGGATCGTCAAGCGCGAATCGGCAATTGACGCGTCAAAGGTGATGCTGGTCGATCCCAATACGGGCAAGCCTACCAGAGTGGGATATCGTTTCCTGAGCGACGGCCGTAAAGTTCGCGTGGCAAAAGCTTCGGGCGAAGCGATCGACCAACTGTAGCGAGGAGGCCCAATATGACGACAGCACGCATGCAAGAGAAATACACCGCGGAAGTGGTGCCTTTCTTGCAGAAAGAGTTCTCGTACAGCAACGTCAATTGCATCCCACAGATCAAGAAAGTAGTCATTAACATCGGCGTCGGCGACGGGAAGTCGGACGCAAAGTTCATTGATGCAGCAGCGAACGAGCTGGGCATCATCAGCGGTCAGAAAGCCCAGGTGCGCCGGGCGAAAAAGTCCATCGCTGGATTCAAGCTCCGCGAGGGCGCGCCGGTTGGGTGCTTCGTCACCCTTCGGGGCGTTCGGATGTGGGAATTCCTCGACCGGCTGCTGAACGTGACTCTTCCTCGAATCAAGGACTTTCAGGGTGTCAGCCGCACGGCGTTTGACGGCCGGGGCAACTACAACCTGGGTCTGAAGGAGCAGCTGATCTTCTCGGAAATCAACTACGACAAGGTCATCTCCGTGAGAGGCATGAATATTTCCATCGTCACGTCAGCTAAGACGGATGAAGAGGCTATGGCCCTGCTGGCAAAGCTGGGCATGCCGTTCGCTCGCTAGGAGGCGAAGTTATGGCCCGAAAAGCACTGAAAAACAAGGCTGCTCTCGCCCCTAAATTCTCCACGCGAGGCTACAACCGCTGTCCGCTGTGCGGCCGCATTCATGGTTACATGAGAGTCTTTAACATGTGCCGTCTGTGCTTCCGCAAACTTGCCCGGGAAGGGAAGATCCCCGGGGTCGTCAAGTCTAGCTGGTAGGCTCGAACGAGAGAACGAAAGGGGAACGAGGAATGTACGTGAACGACCCTATCGCGGATATGCTCACGAGGATTCGGAATGCCAACACGGTTCGCCACGAAAGCGTTGACGTGCCGATCAGCAAGATGAAGTTGGCAATCGCCAAGATCCTCAAAAGTGAGGGTTTCATCCGCAACTACAAAGTCATCAACGATCCGAAGAAGAATTACGGAACGCTTAAAATTTTCCTGAGCTACGGTCCCAACAGGGAGCGCGTCACTCAGGGGCTGACCCGGGTGAGCAAGCCCGGCCGGAGAATTTACGTGGGCAGGGACAAGCTGCCGAGAGTTATGGGCGGCTTGGGCATCGCGATCATTTCGACCTCTCAGGGTCTCAAGACCGACGCGGAAGCGCGCGTTTTGGGCCTAGGCGGCGAAGTAATCTGCCACGTTTGGTAGAGGTGAGCCGACATGTCGAAAATCGGTCGCAAGCCTGTCGTTCTGCCGAAGGGCGTCTCTGCGGAGATCAAGAACGGCACCATCACTGTCAAACACGATAAGAACGTACTGTCGATGCCGCTTGTTGACGACATCGAAGTCGAAATTGCCGACGGACACATCAGCGTCTCCCGAGCAAATGATGAAAAGCCCACGAAGGCCCTTCACGGCATGGTTCGGGCGATGCTTCACAACATGGTTGTCGGCGTGAGCGAAGGCTACACGAAGGTCTTGGAAATTCAAGGCGTCGGTTACCGCGCCGCCATGCAGGGGAAGAACTTGGTTCTGAACCTGGGATTCTCGCACCCTGTCGAGATCACCCCGCCGGAAGGGATTACCTTCGCGGTTGACGGGAACACGACGATCTTCGTTAAAGGTATTGATAAGCAGGTGGTCGGCCAGATCGCCAGTGAAATTCGCTCGTGGCGCGCTCCTGAGCCTTACAAGGGCAAGGGAATCCGTTACCGCGGCGAATACGTCCGGCGCAAGGCCGGTAAGACCGGCAGCAACTAAACGAGGTGAAGGACATGAATAAACAGAAAAGCAGAAACGCCATGCGTCTTCTTCGGCACAGCCGCCTTCGCCGCCGTTTGTCGGGTACCGCTGCTAAGCCGCGTCTTTCCGTTTTTCGCAGCTTGAAGGAAATCTACGCGCAGGTAATAGACGACACGGTGGGGCATACTCTGTGCTCCGCTTCGACGCTTGATAAAGGACTTCGGGATGCCCTGACCGGCGGTCACTGCACCGTTGCGGCGGCCGCTGAAGTTGGCAAGCTTGTCGCTCAGCGGGCTATCGACAAGGGAATTTCCGAGGTGGTTTTTGATCGCGGTGGCCACGCGTATCACGGCCGTGTTGCGGCATTAGCCGAGGCGGCTCGCGAAGCCGGCCTGAAGCTCTAAGAGGAGGATGCAGATGAACGACAGCAAGCAGCAGAATGCCTCTGAGCTGATTGAGCGCGTTGTCGCGATCAACCGCGTCAGCAAGACGGTTAAGGGCGGTAAGCGCTTCCGCTTCAGCGTGCTGGTTGTGGTAGGCGACGGCGAGAGCAAAGTCGGACTTGGCATGGGCAAGGCCCGTGAAATCTCCGAAGCGGTCCGGAAGGGAATGGAGTCGGCCAAAAAAGCCATGGTCGAAATGAAGCACCACGGCAAGACCATTCCTCATCCCATCGTCGGTCGGTATGGCTCGACGGAAGTCCTGCTCCGTCCGGCATACGACGGGACCGGGGTTATCGCCGGCGGCGTCGTACGCGCCATCATGGAACTGGGCGGCGTGAAGGACGTCATGACCAAGGTTGTCGCTCGGAGCAACAACCCGATCAACGTTGCGCGCGCGACGTTCAGCGCTATCGGTGCGATGCGGACGCGCGATGAGATCTTCTCACTTCGGGGCAAGAAGAACCCTGAGGTCGCGGAGGCGAAGAGCAATGGCTAAGCTGCAGATTCAGTGGAAGCGGAGCACTATAGGCCGTCCGGATCGTCAGGACCGTACTATTCGGGCCCTCGGTTTCACGAAGCTGAATTCGACCGTTGTTCACGAGGACACGCCCCAGATTCGCGGCATGATCTACGCTGTCCGCCATCTGGTGGAGTGGAAAGAGATCGAGGAATAAGGAGGTCCGGGCATGAAATTGAACGAACTTAGACCTGCTCCCGGAGCCAAGCGGAAGCCCAAGCGCTGGGGGACTGGTTCAGGCAGCGGAACAGGCCGGACCTGCGGCAGAGGCACGAAAGGATACAAGGCCCGTTCAGGGAGCAGTATCCGCGCTGGATTTGAAGGCGGTCAGATGCCGATGGTCCGCCGCATTCCCAAGCGGGGCTTCAACAACTACAACTTCGCGAAAGTCTATCAGATCGCCAATTTAGGCGCGATCGCTGAGATCTTCAACGCCGGAGCCACGATCACCGTGAACGAGCTTTTCGCTTTCGGACTGGTGAGATCCATGGAGCTTCCCGTCAAGATCTTGGCAAGCGGAGAGTTGGACAAGCCGCTGGTCATCAAGGCGTCCGCTTTCAGTGCTGCCGCTCGTGAGAAGATAACGGCTGCAGGTGGCACCGCTGAGGTGATCTGACATGGCCAACTCCTTCCGCGACGTCTTCAAGCTGCCGGAACTGAAACGCCGGATCATTTTCACGCTGATGATGCTGTTGGTGTTCCGGATTGGGGCTCACATTCCAACACCGGGAATTGATACGGCTGCCATGTCTCATGCATTTGCCGGCAATGGCGTGCTGGGATTCCTTGACATGTTCGCCGGCGGCGCTCTCAGACGGTTCAGCGTCTTTTCGTTGGGCGTCGCGCCGTACATTAACGCGAGCATCGTCATGCAGCTGGCGTGCGTGATTTTCCCCACGCTGGAGAGGATGCAGAAGGAAGGCCCTCAGGGGCAGAAAAAGCTTACTCAGTACACCCGCTGGGGAGCGATTTTGTTCGGTTTTGCTCAGGCGATCGGGTTGGTCTTTTGGCTTCGCCGGCTCGGCGTTTTTTCGGGCGGTTCGATGGACTTTTTCGTCGCTATCTGCACCGTTGTCGCCGGCTCAATAGCCGTCATGTGGCTGGGTGAAGAAATCAGCGACCACGGGATAGGCAACGGCATCTCGGTCATCATCTACGCCGGTATTGTCGCTCGGTTCCCAGAAGGCGTCATTCGGACCTTTGGTTTGCTGAGGGACGGACAGGTGGGACTTATCACCATGCTCGTCGCCTTAGCCATCATGGTCGGCGTTCTGGCCGGAGCAGTTCTGCTCCAAGAAGGCCAGCGGCGTCTGCCGGTTCAGTACGCCAAGCGAGTGGTTGGCAACCGTGTTTACGGCGGGCAGAGCACGTTCATCCCCCTGAGAATCAACCAGGGCGGCGTCATGCCCATCATCTTCGCCTCCTCGCTGCTGATCTTCCCGTACACGATTCTGAAGTTCTTTGACAGTCAGTCGGTCAACCGGGCTGCTGAAGCTCTGGCTCCTGGCAGTTGGCTGTACTCGGTGCTGTATGTCATCCTTATCGTGTTCTTCACGTACTTTTACACCGCGATGGTCTTTAACCCGGCCGAAGTGGCGGAGAACATGAAGAAAAACGGCGGATTTATCCTTGGTATCCGTCCCGGCAAACCGACTGCCGACTACATTGAGCGGGTAGCGACCCGCATCACCATGGTCGGCGCGGCCATGCTCGTGGTCATCGCCTTGGTGCCCAACGTTTTAACGAACGTGTTCGGCATGACGAGCTTCTACTTTGGCGGAACTGCAGTGCTGATCGTTGTCGGTGTTGCGCTTGAGATCGTCCAGCAAGTCGAGAGCCAGCTTCTCATGCGGCATTACGAAGGCATTTTGAAGCGCGGCGGCGGCGCCTCTGGCGCTGGACTGCTGAGGTTCTAAGAGGGGCGGCGGGCAAAGATGAGGCTTATTCTCCTTGGCGCGCCCGGCGCCGGAAAAGGAACTCAGGCTGAGAAAATCGTCGAACGCTGGCATACCGCGCATATTTCCACCGGAGACATCCTTCGGGAAAATGTAAAAGGCGGAACCGAGCTGGGCAAGAAAGCTAAGGGCTATATGGACTCGGGAAAACTTGTTCCTGATGACCTGATCGTCGCGATGATGGAAGGCCGGCTTAAAGAGCCGGACTGCGCGTCAGGCTTTATCCTTGACGGGTTCCCCCGGACCAAGGGGCAGGCTGAAGCGCTGAAAGAACTTCTCGGGCGAATGGGGCTCCATCTGGACGGAGTTGTCCTACTGGACGTTCCCGATGACGTTGTAGTTCAGCGCCTCTGCGGGCGGCGGTGCTGCCGCGGATGTGGGAAGATCTATAACGTCAGCTTCAAGCCGTCGTCCAAAGGCGATCACTGCGAAGTCTGCGGTGGAGAGCTGTTCCAGCGGGACGACGACAAAGAGGCAGTCATTCGTCAGAGGCTGTCGGTGTATCATGAACAAACCGCCCCTCTGGTGGAGTATTACGAAGCGGAGGGCCTGCTGTGCCGGTTTGACGGGACACTTGCAGGCGACGGAATTATCAACGCGATTGCTGAGCGGTTTGAGGGGCATGAATGATCTCCCTGAAAACGGCAAAAGCTCTTGAAAAGATGCGTGTCGCCGGGAAAATTGTGACGGAAGTCCTCATGACGATGAAGGATTTCGTCAAACCCGGCGTCACCACCGGCGAGATTGACCGGCTGGCGGAAAAAATCATCCGGGACATGGGCGCGACGCCTTCCGAAAAGGGGTACCGCGTTCCCGGCATACCGGATCCTTATCCCGCCTCGGTCTGCACCTCGATCAACGACGAGGTCGTTCATGGCATCCCGAGCGACGGTCGATTTCTCGAGGAAGGTGACATTGTAAGCGTTGACGTGATGGCCTGTTACGACGGATATCACGGAGACGCGTGCTTCACTTACCCGGTAGGAACAATATCGGCGCAGCGGCAACAACTTCTTGACGTTACCCGCGGAAGCCTGGAAGCGGCGATCGCGGTTGTCAGATCCGGCGCTACTGTTGGAGACATCGGGCACGCGGTTGAATCGTTCGTTCTTCCGAAGGGATATGGAATTGTGCGTGAATATGCCGGACACGGCATTGGCAAGCGGCCTCACGAAGCGCCGACGGTGCTGAATTATGGGGCTCCCGGTACGGGGGTTACTCTCATCAAGGGAATGACCATTGCCATTGAGCCGATGATTTTGGCAGGAGGCGAAGCCCTCAAGGAAGGGCCCGACGGTTGGCTCGTTTCGACAGCCGACGGGAAAGACGCAGCGCACTTTGAAAAAACGGTGTTGGTCACTTCAGACGGCGCCGAGATTCTTACTCCCTGGAACTGACAGGAGGAACGAGACCATGGGCAATAAAGACGGCGTGATCGAAGTTCGGGGCGAAGTGGCGGAACCGTTGCCGAATGCGATGTTTCGAGTGAAGCTGGAGAATAATCACCTCATCCTGGCCCACGTTTCGGGCAAGATGAGAATGCATTTCATCAGGATTCTGCCCGGAGACAAGGTACTGGTAGAGCTGTCACCCTATGACTTGACCAGGGGGCGCATCATCTATCGCTACAAATGATCGTCCCGACTTTTGCGTCCAACGACCGGACGGTGAGGACGAGGAATCGGTCCTAAAGGAGCGTGTTTCGACCAATGAAAGTTAAATCTTCGGTGAAACCGATATGTGAGTATTGTCGTGTGATCAGACGCAACGGGGTCGTCCGTGTGATCTGCAGCCGTGACCCTAGACACAAACAACGTCAGGGCGCTAGGAGGTAAACCTGTATGGCTCGAATTGCTGGAGTTGATCTTCCCAGAGACAAACGGGTAGAGATCGGACTTACGTACATTTATGGCATCGGAGTTGCCACGTCGCGTAAGATCCTCGAAACCACCGGAGTGAACCCTGACACCCGAGTCAAGGATCTGACTGAGGAAGAGGAGCAGAAGCTCCGTACGGAAATCGTGAACAATCATACAGTCGAAGGCGACCTTCGCCGCGAGCGGACGATGAACATCAAGCGTCTCGTGGATATCGGCTGTTATCGTGGGCTTCGCCACAAACAGGGGTTGCCGGTTCGTGGTCAGCGGACCAAGACGAACGCTCGGACGTGCAAGGGGCCTCGTCGTACTGTAGCAGGCAAAAAGAATAGCTGAGCGAGGAGGTAAACCCAGTGGCTAAAAGCACTGCACGTAAGGGAAAGCGCAAGGAAAAGAAAAATATCAGCTCGGGCGTCGCTCACATTTTCTCGACGTTCAACAACACCATTGTGAGCATCACCGACAAGGGTGGAGCCCTGTTGGCATGGGCTTCTGGCGGCAACGTGGGCTTTAAGGGCGCGAGAAAGTCGACGCCCTTTGCGGCTCAGGTGGCCTCTCAGCAGGCCGGAAAAGTTGCCCAGGATCAGGGCATGCATGAGATTGACGTGGTCGTCAAGGGTCCCGGCCCTGGCCGCGAATCGGCGATTCGAGCGCTGCAGGCGATTGGTCTGCAGGTCAATTCCATCAAGGATGAGACTCCTATTCCGCACAACGGGTGTCGTCCGCCCAAGAGACGTCGCGTCTAAACCGGCGTGACTTGGTGGATAATGGTCCCGTCGTATTCTGCGCTGAACAGAGCAGAATATGGAGTTCTATGAAAGGTGTTGGGAGCATTGGAGTTTATGTGTCCTGAGATCCGAGTCGAGGAATGCACGCCAACGAAGGCCCGCTTAATTATCGGGCCTCTCGAGCGCGGCTACGGAGTGACGATTGGCAACGCTTTGCGTCGGGTTCTGCTTTCCTCAATTAAGGGAGCCGGTGTGACAGCCGTGCGGGTCGAAGGCGCTTTGCACGAGTTCACGACGCTTCCCGGTGTCCGAGAGGACATCATCGAGCTTCAGCTGAACCTCAAACACATTCCCGTGCGGTCCCACAGCGTCGAAGTGAGAGTGCTGAGACTGGAAGCGACCGGCCCCAAGAAGGTCACCGTCGCCGATATCCAGCCAGACAGCGAGATCGAGTTCATCGATCCCAACTTCTACATCTGCACTCTTGCTGAGGGGCATTCGATTTCCATGGAGCTGTACATCGAGCAGGGCGTTGGCTACGCGACGGCTGACCGTCCGCGCCCCGACTACCTTCCTGTGGACGCGCTCATGGTTGATCCCAACTTTGCGCCGATTAGCCGAGTCAAATACGATGTTCAGGCTGAACGGGTCGGCCACAAGACCGACTACGAGAAAGTCGTTATGGACATCTATTCCAACGGAGTTATCGCTCCTGACATGGCAGTTGCTGAAGCGGCCAAGCTGCTGCGGGAGTACTTCAGCATTGTCGTCAAGGAGATTCTGAAGCGCTATCCGGCGTCAGCTGAGATGGCGGCGTCGCCGGTCGAGATGGAGCAGGAGCAACCGTCTCTGGGCCAGGCGATCGTTCACAGTGACGACGGAGCGGAGAACTCGCTGTTGGGACATGGCGTTCGTGATTTGGAGCTGTCTATCCGCAGCGAGAACTGCCTGCTGCGAGGCGGCATCCACACCATCGGCGAATTGGTGAGCCGCAGCAAAGAAGAACTGCTGAAGATCAGAAACCTCGGGAAAATTTCCCTGCGTGAGATCGAGGAGAAAATGGCGAAATACAATCTCTCCTTGGCCGATGACAAGGGAACCTCGGAAGAGAAACTCGGTAAGGAGGATTAACACCCACAATGAGACACAGAGTGGACACTCGTAAACTGGGGCGCGACACAAGCCACCGCAAGGCAATGCTGGCGAACTTGGTCGCAAGCCTCATCATTGAGGAGAGCATTGAGACGACGGTAACCCGGGCGAAGGAAGTTCGTCGGGTAGCCGAGCGGATCATCACTCGCGCCAAAGGCGGATCGCTTCACGATCGTCGGCTCGTGATCGCCCGAATGAACCACAAAGCGGCTGTCAACAAGCTGTTTGACGACGTGGCGCCCCGTTATTCGGAGAGACCCGGCGGGTACACCAGAATCGTTCGGACCGGCTTCCGCAAGGACGACGCGGCCCCCCTGGCGATCATCGCCCTGGTCTAAGGCGGCGTTTCATGAGCCAGCCGCCGCTGATTTCCGTCCAGAATCTCGGCTTCACCTATCCCGGAACGACGGTTCCCGCGTTGACCGACCTGACCTTTCAGGTAGCCCGCGGCGAATGGGTGGCTCTGGTCGGGAGCAACGGCTCAGGAAAATCTACATTAGCCCGAATTCTTAACGCCCTGCTCGTTCCGACGCAGGGCGCTTGTTTTGTGGACGGAATGAACTGTTCCGACGAATCTCTCGTTTGGGAGATTCGCCGGAAACTTTCTATGGTTTTCCAAAACCCTGAAAACCAGATCGTCTCAACGGTTGTAGAAGACGAAGTGGCCTTTGGTCCAGAAAATCTGGGCTTGCCGTCGGAGGAAATTCGCCGGCGAGTGGACAACGCGCTGGAGGTAACCGGCCTGACCGAAAAAGCCTCAAAGGCCGTTTACACGCTTTCAGGCGGACAAAAGCAGAGGCTGGCAATAGCCGGCGCTCTGGCGATGAAAAGCGACTGTCTTCTGCTCGACGAGCCGACCGCCATGCTCGACCCACAAGGGAGAGCGGAGGTCTTGGAGCTGCTGGGACGGCTGCACTCGCTTGGACATTCGATCGTCCTGATCAGCCATCACTTAGAAGAGGTGATGGCTGCCGACCGAGTGCTGGTGCTGCTTCAGGGACGTCTCGTTTGGGAAGGAACGCCCGAAGAGATGCTTCTTCGGCCGGAGCTGGAAACCCTTTGGGGGCTCCAACTTCCCCCCCTGTACCGATTAAGAAATGACCTCGTCAAGTCCGGCGTCCTGACGGCCGGGACGATGGCTGATCTGGAAGCGCTGACGGAGGCTCTATGTCAATACAAATAAACAACCTCAGTCACTGGTACCACCGCGGAACGGCCCTTGAGACGAGGGCCCTGAGCGGCGTATCCCTGACGATTGACAGAGGCAGCTGGGTTTGCATCGTCGGCCATACGGGCAGCGGAAAGTCGACGTTGGCTCAGCACTTGAACGGCATTCTGCTCCCCTCGTCAGGAGATGTAGTCGTCGACGGACACCGGCTCACGTCTGAAAGCCGGGGGGACAATCTGCGGGACGTCCGTCGGTCCGTTGGGCTGATCTTCCAGTACCCAGAACAACAGCTGTTCGAGGAGACAATTCGGGCTGAACTGGCGTTTGGGCCGAAAAACTGGGGCGTGCCGGACGACGAGCTGGAGGAGTTGACGACAACCGCTCTTCGTCAGGTTGGACTCGACGAGTCGTTCCTGGACCGGAACCCTTTCGCCCTCTCAGGAGGGCAGAAGCGGCGGGTAGCTATCGCGTCGGTTTTGGTATCCAAGCCCAAGTACCTCGTCTTAGACGAGCCGACCGCCGGGCTCGACGGACAGGGTCGACAGCAGCTCATTGATCTGTTGGATCGGGTGCACGCTCAGGGAACAGCTATTATCCACGTCACTCATGACTTGGACATCGCGTTCAGCCGGGCGGATCGAATACTCGTCATGCTTCGAGGCGAAATGAAGATATGGGACGAGCCGGCTAAGGTTGCCCGCTGGCTGAAAGACAACCCTACCGACGGCCTGCTGCTGCCCGACATCATTCAGCTGGAGCTGAATCTGGCCGAGCGCGGACTGAACTTCCCTCTGACCAGCGACCCGGAGGAATTGGCGGACGCGATCAAGGAGAGCCTGAAATGAGTTTTATCGACAACCTGAGCATCGGCCAATACATTCCAGCCAACTCACCGGTTCACCGGCTTGACCCTCGGGCTAAAATTATCGGCCTGATTTGTTTCTTGATCGGCATATTCTGGGCAAGCAGCTGGTACGACTGGCTCATCTGGTGGGCGATTCTCATCGCCGTTCTGCGATTGGCCCGCCTTCCTGTCCGCACAGTTCTGCGATCTGTGCGGCCGGTCGTCTTTCTGGTCGTCTTAACCATGGTGCTCAACCTTTTCTGGGCTCCCGGTGAAGTGCTGTGGCGCTGGAAATTTCTCAAAATCACCGACCAGGGAATCCGGCTGGCCATCGTGATGAGCATGAGACTGCTGTTGTTAGTGCTGTACGCCAACCTGTTGACCCTGACGACCCGCCCGATGGAGCTGAGCGACGGACTTGAGCGGCTCTTTTCGCCGCTGAAGGCCTTTGGCTTCCCGGCTCACGAGCTGGCCATGATGATGACCATCGCGCTTCGGTTTATTCCCACGCTTCTGGGCGAAGCCGATCGGATCATGAAAGCTCAGGTAGCCAGAGGGGCGGATCTTGACAGCGGGTCGTTTTTCAAGCGGGTAAAGGCGTTTCTCCCGGTCCTCGTTCCCCTGTTCGTCATCGTCTTTCAGCGGGCCGACGACTTAGCTGTTGCTATGGAGTCGCGCTGTTATCGAGGCGGCGAGGGACGAACCAGAATGAAGCCATTTTGCTGGAATTGGGCGGACTCGGCCTGTTTGGCCTTTTGTCTGGCCGCTGCTGTCGGCCAAATCGGCCTGCGGTTGGCCCTGAAAGGGGCCTAACGTGCCTCGGTATGCCCTGACAGTCGCCTACGACGGTTCAAAACTTTTCGGCTGGCAAATACAGCCCGGCGTCAGTTCAGTGCAAGGTGAGCTGACCCGGGCTCTGTCCCTTCTGAACGGCGGTCCAGTGACGGTTACAGGCGCCGGTCGAACCGACGCCGGAGTTCACGCTCGAGGACAGGTGGCTTCGGTGTGGCTGAACAGGCCGTGGCGCGGCGATAAGCTCCGTTTGGCAGTCAACGCCAACGTCCCTGACGGGATCTGCGTCTCTCGGGTTAGGCCGTGTTCTCCGTCGTTTGACGCCCGCCGGGACGCCCAGTGGCGGCTTTATCGATACTGCGTCTGGCTGGCATCGTGGTGTCCGCCTCAGATCGAACCGTGGGTCTGGTGGAACAAAGTCTCCCACTGGGACATGGATTTGTTCGCCGCCGGATGCCGTCTGCTGGAGGGGCGTCATGATTTTTCGGCGTTCTGCCGTCAGAGCGAGGTTCCGGAAAACCCGTGGCGGCGGCTGTACAGCGTCCGCTTTCGCCGCCGTGGTCCGCTGGTCGTCGTCGCCGTGTGCGGTGACGCCTTCTTGACGAACATGGTTCGGATCATGATGGGCAACTTGGACGACGTATCGCGGGGAAAACGTTCCCTAGACTGGTTGGCCGGCCTTTTGGAAGGCGGCCGGCGCAGCAGTTCGGCAATGACTGCCCCCCCCAGCGGACTGACATTTTGGCGTGTTGGCTATCGCCCCAAAGCACGGTAAAATAAATTAAGTTCACGCCTCGGCAAGGAGGAAGGTCATGTTTTCATTCGGTAATGACATCGGCATCGACCTCGGCACTGCAACTGTTCTAATCTACGTCAAGGGTAAGGGAATCGTTCTGCGCGAGCCCTCCGGCGTGGCAATCGATCAAGAGACCGGCCGCATTCTGGCGGTAGGGTATGAAGCGAAAAACATGGTCGGCAGGACTCCGGGCAACGTCGTGTCTGTCAGGCCCCTCCGCGACGGCGTCATTGCGGACTACACGATGACCGAGGCAATGCTCAGGTACTTTATGAGCAAGGTAAACACGGGTTTTCGCCGGTATTTCAGGAACCGCGTGATGATCTGTGTCCCGTCCGGCGCCACGGACGTGGAACGGCGGGCCGTTTTGGAAGCTGCCATTGAAGTCGGCGCCCGCGAGGCGTATTTCATCGAAGAGCCAATGGCGGCGGCAATCGGCGCCGGGCTGGACGTGGACGAGGCGCGAGGGAAAATGATCGTCGACGTCGGCGGCGGAACGACCGATATTGCGGTCATATCCTTAGGCGGCATCGTCATATCCAAGTCGCTGAGAGTCGGCGGCGACAAGCTGGACGAGTGCATCATGCGGTATCTGCGCAAACAGTACAATTTGGCAATCGGCGAGCAAATGGCCGAGAACTTGAAAATCCTCATCGGCTCGTGCCTTCCTGACCAAGAGGACGAGAGCGAGATGACCCTCAAGGGCCGGGACCTGGTCCAAGGGCTGCCCCGTCAGATCGAGATCAGCAGCCGAAGCGTCTGCTCGGCCATCATCGAACGGGTTCAGTCCATTGTCGACGGAGTGCGCAGCGTGTTGGAGACGACGCCGCCAGAGTTGTCGGCCGACATTATCGACCAAGGCATAGTCCTGACCGGCGGCGGTGCTCTGTTAAGAGGGTTGCCAGAGCTCATCAGCCGCAACACTGGCATTCGGTGCATCGTTGCCGATAAGCCAACCGAATGCGTCGCGCTTGGCACGGGCATGGCTTTGGCGAACTTGAACAGGATTGCCAACTGCGGCTACAGCGGCATCAGCGCGGCCCGGCGCCGCCGGCGGCACTGACGCGCTGTCATGGAGAACCGGGACGAACGGTCCGGGGGGTGCTTGGCCTCTCGGACCGTTTCTTCGTATGTGCCCTAGTGGTATGATGGACTCAGATTCGACTGCGTAGGCTGCGGTCGATGCTGTCGCCGGGAAGGCGCGGCGTTCCTTCTGCCCGAAACCGTCAAGCAGATGGCCCGCGCGTTGAACCTGACGGAAGAGGCCTTTGCCCGGACGTATATGACGTCGCGGTGGCGGTATCCGAGCCTCGCTTCAGATCGGTCGGGCCGATGTGTCCTGCTGACCCCGTCGGATAGGTGCGCCCTTTATGAGCTCCGTCCGGTTCACTGCCGCACGTGGCCGTTTTGGCCCCAAGTGCTGGAATCATCTCAGGCATGGCAGGAAGCGGCGAAAAGGTGTCCGGGAATGAACGATGGGCCGCTGATCGGGCGGCAGACGATAATGGCGCTGCTTGATGAAAGCGTCCGCTTCTTCATGGCGCTTTCTGAGTGGAACCTATTAAAAAAACAGAAAGGAGGACTGCTGTGGAAACCCTGAGCAGTTACTTTGGAGAACTTATCGACTTCTTGTCTGAAATCAGCTGGTCAATGATCATCGGCGTCTGCATCGGCGGAGGAATCTTGGCGACGATTGGCGACCGGGTGGGCATGAAGTTTGCCAAGCGGCGGGTGACGCTGTTCGGCCTCCGCCCCAAGTCAACCAGCACGATCATTACAGGCGTGACCGGCATGGTCATTTCACTGTGCGTCATGGGCGCCCTTTCCATGACCTCTGAAACGGTTCGCACAGCGCTCTTTTCGATGAAGTTTCTCGCCAAACAGACCGTTGAGCTCACGTCCCAGCTTCAGGCCAGCCGCCAGGAACAGGAACTTTCCGCCCTGCTGGCAGTCGAGAACCAAGAGAAGCTGACCGCTAAGGAAGAGGAGCTTAAAAAGTTGCAGGAACAGACGCTTGAGCTAAACGGCCAGATTGAACCGCTGAGAAAAGAGCGGGACGAGCTGACCTCCCAGACGCAGGACCTGCGCAGCGAGCTGGCCGGCCTTAGACAGACGCTCAGCCGCTTTCAGGAAGGGCGGATCATCATGTCCGCTGGCGAACTGATGGGACAGCAGGTCGTTCCGGAAAGCGCGGAGTCAGCCGACGAAGTCCGCCAACTGGTAGAAAAGCTCTTGGAGCGCATTCGGTACGAAACGGGGCTGCGCAGCGGAGTCTCTCCCAGCTCGGTTAAAGTGAACGTCACCGACGACCAGATCAACCAGATCGTCAATCGGTGCAGGGCCATCGCCAGCCGAAAAGTCATCCGGGCAACCGCGGACGTCAACATCGTCGCCGGTGAGGAGATTTCCCCGGTCTTTCGGGTGTTTGAAACCGAGCTTATTTTCAGGAAGGGTGAGGTCATCTTAGAGCGGACCCTTCACCAGCCAAACGACAGCGACGAGGCCGAGCGGTCATTATCGACCCTGCTGAACGAAGTCAACCACATGGCCGCCGACAGTGGAGTGCTGACTGATCCGGTAACCGGCACGGTTGGAAACATCTCGGCCAACGACTTCTTTGACGCGGTCAAGCAAATAGAGTCCGCCAAGGGGAACGCCGTCGTGACCATTCGGGCTGACCGGGACATCTACAGCGAAGGCCCTGTTCGGGTCGATATCGAGGTAGAAAGCAGGGACCCGTCATGACTTTTTCAAAAGACGCGCCGTTTTTTTACGACAGCGCCTGCGCCGTGACGCCGGCAGAGCTGCAGAACCTGTACCGCTACACCCCGTGGGGCAAAAGCCGGTCCTGTGAGGAAATCGCCAGAATGCTCCGCCACACCGACCTGTGCTTCTCTGCCAGGGTTGATGACCGGCTTGTCGCTTTCTGCCGAATGCTCACCGATTTCACCTATCGGGCTTCCCTGTGGGACCTGATGGTTCATCCCGACTACCAGGGCCGGGGACTTGGCACGCGCACCCTTCAGTACGCGCTGTCCCATCCGGCTGTTCGAGCCGTCCCGCTGATCGTGGCGTTCAGTACCGACTTGGGGAGCTTCCTCGCCCGCCAAGGGTTTGTCCCACGGGACGGACAGATGATGCTGCTTCGCCGTCCGTTGGAATACTGCTGATGGATCTCGCCGGAGCGCTCTGCCATCTTCTGTGGCCGCAGCAGTGCGTCTCGTGCGGAGCCCCCGGCGAAGCGCTCTGTTCGGACTGTGAGGCCATGCTGCCTCCCCGGCTCAGCCCGGTTTGCCTTGTCTGCGGCGCGCCGGCGCCGTGTAAGACTCATGGCGTCAAATACGTCCTGCACTCTCGAACGCCCCACGAGGGAACGGCCAGAGAGCTGGTCCTGAAGTCCAAATACGGCCGGTGGGGAGAACTGGCATACCGCCTTGGACAGCTCGCCGCTGAAGGCGTAGAGCTTTCGCCGGGGAATTGGTCGGTTGCGGCGGTGCCGCCGCGGCGGTACTTTTGGAAGACAAGCTTTCCCCATACCCTTTGGCTGAGACGCGGCGCAGCGGCTCAGCTGAAACTGCCGCAAAGCAGCCCGCTGAGATGGAACGCCCGGACAGAGCGTCAGACGGAGAAGAAAACGCGGACCGCTCGCTTGGCGATGAACCCGAAGAGCTTCGCCGCAGCGGATTGTGAGGCGAAGGACTTCATCTTGATTGATGACGTGACGACCACCGGCACGACCCTACGCCTAGCGGCAAAGACGCTGTACGCTGCCGGGGCCCGTCGGGTCGCCTGTCTCAGCTGGTCGAGAGCGCTTTCGGACTGACCAAGTTCAGCGCTTGCATTTTGAACTCTCGGTTGCTATAATACCTAGCGTACTTTAGAAATGAGGGTACACGACGTCGCGGGGTGGAGCAGTCCGGTAGCTCGTCGGGCTCATAACCCGAAGGTCGCAGGTTCAAATCCTGCCCCCGCAACCAACACTCGGCGGTATAGCTCAGTTGGCTAGAGCATGCGGTTCATACCCGCAGTGTCACTAGTTCGAATCTAGTTACCGCCACCAGATCTTATAAGGCTGTTCACAGCCGTTACCGCTTTATCAAGCGATTAAAGTTCCTGACAAGAAGGCCCCCAGCCAAAAGGCTGAGGGCCTTTATTATGCTTTCAGTAAGGCTCGTTTGAGAACAGGCCAATATAAGCGCCGCCCGGCAAAATGCCAGGCGGCGCTAACTCTAACAAGCGAATGTCATAGAGGCTGTGTAGCTCTTGTACCGCGGTTCAGAGGAAAATTATTTTCTCGTGTCGCCTTTGGAGCCGAGAACGGCGAAGAACGTGAGGGGCACGTCGCCCGTGTTGGCCAGCCCGTGTTTGTGGCCGCTGCGGCAGACGGTCATATCGCCGGCAGAGACGTCATACGTCTTGTCGTCGTCGGTGAAGACGCCGCGTCCTGAGGCGATCAGGTAGCAGTCCTCGGTGCCGTCGTGTTGATGGACGCCGATCGAGTCGCCGGGAAGCAGAACCATGTAGCCCATTTCCTTGATGGAATTTTCTGCCGGCGCGTCCTTGCGGACGAAGGCGTATTTGACCAGCAGGTTGCCTTTGCCCCCGGCAACGTTCTCGCGCACGGTCAGCGGCAGGGCTGACATGTGGTAAATTTCCGCCGCCGCCGGAGACGCGGCACAAAGAGCCAGACACAGGACGAGTGCAAAACGCTTCATAATATGACCTCCCAATGAATTAAATGCTCCGCTGCGCTCTGCCGCGGAGAGATGCCGTTGGAATGTCCGCTGGACCGGCGGGCTGTCACTGCCGGCAAGCTATCATATAATAGAACAAATTCTCTTATTTTTCTTATATTAGTACAGGTATGCGGTTTCTGTCTATGTCTCAGCCGCTTTTTGCCTCCTTTTGAGATGAGGAAGGCTGCGGCGGCGAAGAGGGGGCGTTCGAGTGAAGGTCGATTTCGTGAAGGTCAACCCGGCGGGAAACGTGACGATTTTCGTGACGTCGTTTGTTCCCGTAGAGCTCCAGCCGGCAGTTGCCAAGGAATTGATGAGCTCCGACCACGTGGGCGGAGAGCAGGTAGGGTTCGTGTCAGGACGCCGGCTCAGAATGGCTGGTGGGGAGTTCTGCGGCAACACGACCCGGTCCCTTGCAGCGCTTTGGGCGTTTGCAGAGGGGACAACCGGCCCAGCTCAGTATACCGTTGACGTTTCAGGCGTCACCAGTCCGATTCAGGTGACTGTGCAGGCCGAGGGCATGCCAGGAGTCTTTCGCGCGGACGTCTTAATGCCCCAGCCGCTGGGCCAAGACGAGGTGAGTCTTGAGGGGTACGCGGCCTTTCGAGTCGATTTCGGCGGTATCGTCCATTATGTGGTCGAGGGCGCTCCTGATGAAAAGGTCATCTCTGCCGCGCGAACGCAAATGGGGTACGGCAGGTGGGACGCGTTCGGCGTGATGTTCCTTCAAGGCGACCGGCTTGATCCGTACGTGGAGGTGAACGGGGTGAGCGGCATGTGGGAGAACAGCTGCGCTTCCGGTTCCTCTGCAGTGGCCTGTCTGCTGCAGTCGAGGACGCCGAAAGGCCGGGCGTCTTTGAGGCAGCCAGGCGGGACGCTGTCGGTCTCTTGGGACGGCCGCGGGGTTCTCCTTAGCGGACCTGTTGCCATCGTGGCCCGAGGCGAGGCCTTTCTGTCCGAATTGAGCTGGGAAGAAGCCGGCTGATGATTTTCATGTCCCGTTAAAACTGGGCGTCGCTCACTTTGTGAGCGGCGTTTTTTTATGCGGCCCTGCTGAAACAACTGAGAAATGGCATACGCATAAAATACTAATCCTATATGGGCCTTTTATGCTACAATAAACTAAAATTGTATACGGGGTTATTTTTTATTGGAGCGAAAAGAAACGGGGAGAGTACGATGAGCCGTCGTTGGGTTCAGTTGGTCGTTCGGTATGGCGCGCCGTCAATTCTGTCTATGTGGGTGTTCACGCTTTATACTATGGCGGATGGTTTTTTTGTCGGACGGTATGTTGGGACTGTAGGACTAGCAGCAGTCAGCATGAGCATGCCGTTAATCAACGCGATGTTCGCTGTGGGCGTGATGATCGGCATGGGCGGCTCGACGCTCGCGGGCATTTGTTACGGGGCTGGAAGAAACGATTCCGGCGATGTGATTTACTCCCGTTCGATTTTAATGTCCCTCGCGTCGGGGGCTCTGTTCGGCGCCGTGCTGTTTGCTGGCGGCGGGAGCATTGCCCGGCTGCTTGGCGCAGATCAGGCCTTGTCGCCGTTAGTCGCCGAGTACTTGACGACCCTCGCACCGTTCAGTCTGTTCTTCATGACCGGGTACGGCCTAGAGGCGTTCACAAAAATTGACGGCGCCCCGTCCTGGCCTGTGGTGTGCGTGACGGTTGGAGGACTGGCAAACGTCTTTCTCGACTACGTGACCGTGGCTCTGTGGGGCTGGGGGCTGTACGGCGCGGCTCTGGCAACTGGCGTATCCCAGCTGGTGAGCTTCCTGCTTATTTTGGGTCGGCTGTCCTTTTTTGCCCGCCGGGTGAACCTGCGTCCTGTGCGGCTGAAGCTGCGTCCGTGCTTTGAAGTGCTGCGCAGCGGTTTCCCCGAGTTCCTGAACGAGCTTTCAATTGGCCTGACGGCGCTGCTTTTCAACTTCATTCTCATGCGTCGGATTGGCAGCGAGGGCGTGGCCGTGTTCGGCGTGGTGTATTACGTCTCGTCGCTGGTCAGTATGACGTTTGTCGGGCTGGGGCAGGGGGTTGCGCCACTGCTCAGCCTGAGCTTGGGCAAGAATGACCGGCAGGCGCTCAGGAATTTATTTTCAGTGGCCTGCTGCGGAGCGGCGCTCGGCGCCTTGGCTTTTGGGCTGTTCACTCAGCTGAACGCTTCGGCGATCGTCGGGCTCTTTATCACCGACGGTTCGACGGGGATGGCGTCTTGGGCGCTGCGTCTGTACGGGACGGCGTTTTTCATCTCCGGCGGCAACATCCTGATCGGGACGTACTTCACGGCGATTCATCGACCCAAGCTGGCGTCGGCCGTGACGCTGCTGCGGGGGTTCGGTTTTGTGTCCCTTGCGCTGTGCTCCCTGCCTCTTGTCATGGGGGCGGTGGGCATTTGGCTGGCAGTGCCCCTCTCTGAGGCGGCGACGCTGGTCGTTTCGCTCCTGCTGTATCGCTTCTTCGGTCAGCCCGATTCGGCACAGGAGGAACTTCAGCCGGTCCTGTCCGATCTGTCGGTACAGCGAGGCTAGTTTTTCGGCTGGACAACCAGCCAGAGCTTTGATAAAATTTCTCGGAGCTTGGATTGGGGGCCCTTTGTCAGTATTGCCCCGCGCTGGTTGACCCAGACAGGCTGGCACAGTCATAGCCCCAAGGCGGGGCGAATTTCATATGGGGAGGCAACAACAGACATGGCAAAGGCACATTACGAGCGGTCAAAGCCGCACCTTAACATTGGTACGATTGGGCACATCGACCACGGCAAGACGACGCTGACGGCGGCGATTTCGCACGTGCTGTCGCAGGCTGGCTACGCAGAGGAAATGCATTTTGACCAGATCGACAAGGCGCCGGAAGAGAAAGAGCGCGGCATCACGATCAACATCTCTCACATCGAGTACACCACGGACAAGCGCCACTACGCCCATATCGACTGCCCGGGACATGCCGACTACATCA
This sequence comes from Jonquetella sp. BV3C21, assembly GCF_000468895.1. Taxonomy (NCBI): domain Bacteria; kingdom Thermotogati; phylum Synergistota; class Synergistia; order Synergistales; family Dethiosulfovibrionaceae; genus Jonquetella; species Jonquetella sp. BV3C21. The sequence continues at coordinate 25,520 of NZ_AWWC01000011.1, forward strand.
AGAACATGATCACCGGCGCAGCGCAGATGGACGGCGCGATTCTGGTCGTCTCGGCCGCTGATGGCCCCATGCCCCAGACCCGTGAGCACGTGCTTCTGGCCCGTCAGGTCAACGTGCCGGCGCTGGTCGTCTTCATGAACAAAGTTGACATGGTAGACGACGAAGAACTGCTCGACCTGGTCGAGATGGAAGTCCGGGAACTGCTGGACAAATACCAGTTCCCTGGCGACGAAGTCCCGATCATCCGCGGCTCCGCGCTGAAGGCGCTCGAAGAGGGCGACGGCAGCCGGGACAACAAGTGGAGCAAAGCGATTTGGGAGCT
>NZ_AWWC01000012.1:0-72567 GCF_000468895.1 Jonquetella sp. BV3C21
GGTTGTATTGGGCCCCAACGTTGCCGTTTTCGGCCGCTTTCGTGTACCACTGAACCGCTTTAGCCTTGTCGACCGGTACGCCCTCGCCTTCGTCGTACATCAGCGCAAGGTTGTATTGGGCCCCAACGTTGCCGTTTTCGGCCGCTTTCGTGTACCACTGAACCGCTTTAGCCTTGTCGACCGGCACGCCCTCGCCTTCGTCGTACATCAGCGCGAGGTTGAACTGAGCGTCAGTATTGCCGGCTAATGCCGCTTTGGTGTACCACTCGATCGCCTTCGCGTTGTCCTCCGGCACGCCGTCGCCTTCGTCGTACATCAACGCGAGGTTGAACTGAGCGTCAGTATTGCCGGCCAATGCCGCTTTGGTGTACCACTCGATCGCCTTCGCGTTGTCCTCCGGCACGCCGTCGCCTTCGTCGTACATCAACGCGAGGCCGTACTGAGCGTCAGATTGGCCGGCTTCGGCCGCTTTCGTGAACCATTCGATCGCTTTGGCTTTGTCTTCGGTCACGCCGTCTTCGCCGCTATAATACGCCAGCCCAAGCAAGAACTGACTTTCCGGGTCATTTTCTTTGCCCTTGAACCAGTCGGGGACATCCGCTGCCCACGCCACCCCGGAAACTGCCACCAACAAGGAACAAACGACTGCAGCTATTTTTTTCATCGTGAAATCTCCTTTTTGTAAAATGAGCCTCGATACGAAGGCCCTTGAACCCATTTGATGAGCGGGGAAAATCTCCCCAGCGTTTCGCTGTCCGCGCCTTCTCCCTCGCCCTGCTCCCCAATTATCTTGTTTGCGCTTGAGCGAGACGGTGGTCCTCCTGGGCTTGGGACGCCAGAACGCCAACTGTTTCGGCCTCCAATCTTTCTTCCGCCCGTTTTTTGAGATTGTCCGCTTTTTTATTCCCGGCCAAGAGAGCGCGGCAGGCCCAGTAGTACGTTCTCGTCATGTCCTGCGGAACTCCGTCGCCCGAATAATACATGACTGACAGGTGAATCTGCGCGTCCGAGTCGTTGCCTTCTGCCGATTTGACGCACAGTTCCGCCGCCTTTGTCCTGTCTTTGGGAACTCCGATGCCCAACTCGTACATTCTGGCTAACTGAAACTAGGCGCGGGGATATCCGGCGTCTGCTGCCTGTAAATACAGCTCTGCCGCTTTGGCCGTGTCTTTTTTGACCCCGTCGCCTTTAAAATATGCCTCGGCCAGCCGATACTGGCTCGCCGGATCGCTCCCCTTTCTGTCGGCCCCTTCAGGACCGGCATCTGCCCAAGCAGCCCAAGCAGACGCGACGAGCGCCGCACAGACTAATGCCGCCCTTTTCTTCACGATTTTTCCTCCCCTCAGACCCCAGACGGGCCTGCCTTTTCCGCGCCCTGATGCCCGCGTTGAGGCCGCCAGGGCAGCGGAATTTTCTCCGTTCAAAACGTGTCCTGAGGCTGGACTTTCCGAGTCGGTCTGCCCCACAAAAACAGCGCGGATATTTTCCCGGCCGTTTTCTTTTTCGCCCCGGTCGAGCGACAACGGGCGATGTCCCGATGATCCGCTGTTTTTTGTATCGTAACACCTTTATTTTTTCCTGTCATCTTCCTTTACGGGTGGTTTCCCCTACCCTTTGGACCGCGACAAAAAAAGGGGCGCTCTTTAAAGAGCGCCCCTTTTCATCATGAATTGTTTTAATACACCTGTCAGCAGCTGACTTGGTCATGAGTTTTTCCGCGGTCCGAACGGCCCGTTGTCCGGGTGACAGAAGCACGACGTGAGATGATCGCAGACCATGCCGGACGACTGCATGAACGCGTAGCAGATCGTCGGGCCGACGAAGACGAAGCCGGCCTCTTTCAACCGTCGGCTGAGAAACCGCGAGAGGTCCGTTTGAGCCGGCACCTGCTCCTGTCGGTCATACCGGTTGATCACAGGGGAGCCGCCGACGGTTTCCCACAGCCACGCGGCTGGGTCAACTCGGTCACGCAGGGCGAGCCAAGCGCGGGCGTTCGTTATCGCCGCCTCGATTTTTCGCCGGTTTCGTATGATCCGGGGGTCAGCGGCCAGTTCGTCGACCTTCCGTTCGTCGAACCGAGCGACGGCCTCCGGGTCAAAGCGACAAAACGCGGCTCGGTACCCTTCCCGGCGGCGAAGGATCGTCAGCCAGCTCAGTCCGGCCTGAGCGCCCTCAAGGACCAAAAGCTCAAACAGAGATCTCTCGTCCCAGCATGGCCGCCCCCATTCGAGGTCGTGATACGCCTGGTAAAGCCCGTCGTTTCCGGGCCAAGGGCAGCGCGTTACTCGGTCCAACGGATGAGGTTGTCCCGAAGGAGCTCGGCCACGCGGGCTGTCACCGGCCCGACAGCGCCGCTTCCCACCGGCAGCTCTCCCACGGCGACGACCGGCACGACACCTTTAATGCTGCCGGTGATGAACGCCTCGGACGCCTGAGTGATCTCGTCGAGCCGAGGGCAGCGGAGCTGAACCGGCAGCCGCGCTTCTCCCATGAGCTGGAGAAGAATTGCCCGGGTCGTTCCGGCCAGCACCCGCTCGGACGGGGCGGTGATGATGACGCCGTCTTTTACCAAAAAGAACGTACTGTGAGCCGCTTCGGTGATCTGTCCGTCCGGGCAGTAGACCACTTCAAACGCTTCCGGGTCGTGGCGGTTTTTCTCGTACGAAGAGGCGTAATCGATGCTCTTGGCCGTTGGGTTGGTTCGGCCGTGAAGGACCGGGTACAGCCTGACGCCTTTTTGGTAGACTTCCGCCGGCGGCAGGACGAGCGGCTCAAAGGTGCAGAAAAGGCGCGGCGACGGGAATCGGCACTCGTCCACAAAACTGTCTCCGCCGGTGACGAAAACTTTGGCGAGAACTTCGCCTTCCAGCCGGCCGATGCCCTCAAGCACCAGTTTCTTCAGCTCGCCGATATTCCACGGCATTTCAATGCCCAGTTGGGCCGCTGACGAAAAGAGCCTTTCCAAGTGCATGGTCAGCTGAACCGGCCTCCGGGAAGATGTGCGAACCAAGTCGAAGACGCCGACTCCCCGCTGAATGACGTGGTCGCTGACCGGAATGCTGACCGCCTCAGCGGGAAGGAACTTCCCCTCGTAGTAGCAGATTTTCACTCCATCATCGCCTCCAGATCCCACCCGGCGCGAAGCTGCTCCAGCGCGGCGCCGTGGGTGAACTTGAGCCCCAGCGGCGTCACGGCCGCGCAGCGGCGCCCGATCGCCCACAGCTCGCAGCCCAGCTGAGGCTCGTCGTGAGGACGTCCTTCCAGCCAGAAGCTGACGCCTGTTTCGTTTTCCTCGTGGCGGCGAATCATGCCGCCGTAGCGGTACACCCGCTGTCCCTGATGGCAGATTTTTATTCCCGCCAGCTCGTCTTTAGGACAGTCGGGCACGTTGACGTTCAAAAAGACGCCGCCCGGCAGAGGGCTTTTCCTGAGCTGACGAAACACAGCAACGGCGACGGCCCCTGCGGTTTCATAGTGAACCGCAGGCTGCCCGACCGGCGTGACGACCGACACGGCCACGGCCTGCCGGCCGGTCAGACAGGCTTCCATGGCCGCCGCGACCGTGCCGGAATAGGTCACGTCGTCTCCCAAGTTCGCCCCATCGTTAATGCCCGAAAAGACGGTCCCGTCCGAGAGACCCAGCCCGTCGAACGCCAAAATGACGCAGTCCGTCGGCGTCCCGTCGCACTGCCAAGAGCGCACGCCGTTCCACCGGTCGACCGGCTCCAGCCGAACCGGCCGTCCGAGCGTCATGCTGTGACCGCATAAGCTGCGCTGGCGGCTCGGCGCGACGACCGACGGCGTTTCACCTTCGGCCTGAAAGGCTCGGACCAGAACGTCAAGCCCGGGGGCGCTGATGCCGTCGTCGTTTGTCACCACCATGGCGAGATAACCAGACGGTACAAAAGCGTCAGAGGGTAGCCCAATATGTAGGCAGTCGCCCCGGTGTACACCAGCGCGATCAGCACGAAAAAGCCGTACCGCTCGTACTGCCATATCCAGCGCTGCCACGCCCGGGGAAAGAGCGGAAGAAAGACTTTGCTGCCATCCAGCGGCGGAATTGGCAAAAGGTTAAACAGCCCAAAGCCTAAGTTGATGATGACAAAATACTGGAGCACTTCCAGCAGGGGCACGCCGCCGAACGCCCCGGACAGCAGATAGACGGCGCTCCAGCGAAGGATTCGCCCCACGACGAGGGCTGTCAGGAAGTTGCCCGCCGGGCCGGCCAGAGACACGAGGACGATGTCCCGCCGCGGGTTTTTGTAGTACCGCGGGTCGATCGGAACCGGCTTGGCCCAGCCAAAGCGGAAGACCAGCAGGGCAAGAGTTCCCCACAGGTCAAAATGTTCCAGCGGGTTCAGGCTCAGCCGTCCCCGCATTTTGGCCGTCGGGTCCCCGAGCTTCCACGAGGCCCAGCCGTGGCAGACCTCGTGAAACGAGACGGCCCACAGCACCGCCGGCAGACTGAGCAGCAAATCGACTAACGTTCTCACTCACTCACGCTCCTGACCCGTTCGGGCCGATAACTCGAATACCAACGCCTTCCGGGCGCGGCAGCTCATACAGAAGTTTTTAGAGGACCACAGCCCTGCCAACTTCCCGCTCAGACGGCCGATATGCCGATCAAGCGAAAACGCCCGGCACTCGCCGCCGCTGCATGACCAGCGGGCAATCTGCCCGGCGGCTTCAAGCTCTTTGGCCTCGCACTCGCTCCCCTGCCAGCCGACGGCCATCAGTCCGTCGAGAAGCCTCAGCTCGTCCCACAGGCATTCCAGTTTGCCGTGCAGCTCTTCAAGGGAGCCGTCGTTGACGACGACCCAGTCGCTTTTACTTTTTCGATCGCCGTCGGGCGAAAAAAACGCTTCCCGGCGGCTAAGTTCCGCCTCGTCCAGCCCGCGGCCGGCGTTCCGCTCTCCCCGCCGCGTCAAAGGCGCGGCCACGTAGATGACGCCTTGGCACCACCACGGCAGGCCGCTCTCAAAAAGAAGCGGGATTTCGACGACCGCTATGCCGTTCGCCGGAAGGGAGCGTTCGATTTCGGCTCTCACCGGCGGGTGAATCAGGCCGCACAGTTTTGCCTGCTCGTCCGGGCTGGCGAAAGCTCGGCGGGCCAACGCGGCTCGGTCAAGCCGGCCGTTTGAAACCACGTTGCTCCCCCAAAGGCGGCGGGCCCGTTCGAGGATTTCTTCCCTCTCCCACACCCGATCGGCTATCCGATCGGCGCTCAGAGTCGCAGCGCCGCGGCCCCCAAACCACGCGAGCGCCGTCGACTTACCAGCGCCGACTTGGCCGGTTAAACCGATAGCCAACACTGGGCCTCACCTCCCCAAAGTCAAATTCGTCCCGAAGGTCGGGGGCAATTTCTGCTAAAAACCGCGACGGCCTTTGAGTCGTCGTCGAGCCAAAGAGGCGCCGCTCCCGAACCCGCGTCAGGATCAGCCGCTCCTGCGCCCGGGTCATGCCCACGTAGCACAGCCGACGCTCTTCCTCGATCTCTGCCGGGTCGTCGGACGACCGGCTGTGAGGGAAGATCCCCTCTTCCAAGCCGATCATGAACACCAGCGGAAACTCCAGTCCCTTGGCGCCGTGGAGCGTCGACAGGTTGATCCCCTGACCGCCCGAGTCCCGGTCCGCGTCGGTGTACAGCGCGGCTTGGGCCAAGAGTTCCGGCAGCGAGTCGCCGTCGCCGGCTAGAGACAGAATTTCCATCACGTTGTCGTACCGGTCTTCCCAGCCGGCCGGGTCGATTTTCTGCAGGACCGTCTCATAGCCAATCCGCATGAGGATCACGTCCAGCGCGCGTTTGAGATCGCCGCCGCACCCGAGAATCTCGCCCATCGCGCCGGCCAGCTGGCGGGCTCCGGCAGCGCCCTGCCCGGAAAGCTCCGCCCCGGTCTGTGCCACCGCCGCCCAAACGTCGGCCGGGTCAGCAGTCCGGTGAGACAGCAGGTACGCGTCCAGCTTGTCCAGTGACCGAGGGCCGAGCCCGCGCGTCGGAAGGTTGCCCACCCGATCGAGCGACGCCCGGTCGTACGGGTTGAGCGCCAGCCGAAGGTAGCTCAGCACGTCCCGAACCTCGCGCCGGTCAAAAAAGCCCTGACCGCGCACCACTTGGTAAGGCAGGTTGTGGCTGAGAAGCGACTCTTCAATCCGGCGGCTGAGGGCGTTCATTCGGTACAGGATCGCCACGTCGCTCGCCCGGTAGCCGGAGGACAGGAACCGTTCGATTTCCGTCGTGATCAGCTCGGCCTCGTCGTCGCTCGTCGGACAGTTCCAGACTTGAGGCTTGGCGCCCTGCTCCCGGTCGGTCCACAGGTTCTTCTCCCGCCGGTCAAAGTTGTGGGATATCAGCGAGTTGGCCGCCTCGAGAATGCCCCCAGTTGAGCGGTAATTCTGTTCCAACAGCATGACCGACGCGCCGGGAAAGTCGCGTTCAAAGTTCATAATCATGCTCATGTCGGCGCCGCGCCAGCCGTAAATCGACTGATCCGGGTCTCCGACGGCCGTCAGATTCGCGCCGCCTGACGCCAGCAGGCGCATGAGCCGGTATTGGGCCGCGTTCACGTCCTGATACTCGTCCACCAGTACCCAGTCGAGCGCCTTCTGCTCCCGCTCCTTCACCTCGAGGAACCTCGTCAGAAGCTCCAACGGAAGGGCGATCAGGTCGTCGAAGTCCCACGCGCCGCGGGACTTGAGCAACCCGTCGTACCGCTCGTACAGCGGGCCGACGATCGACTTCATCGGGGAATTGTCGAACGCCCCCAGCCCGGCGCCCGAGTTCTTCGCCTTAGAAATCGTCTCCAGCACCCACGCGGGCGTGTACTGCTCCGGGTCTAAGTTCAGCGCTTCCAAAACGGCCTTGGCCGCCGAAAGGGAGTCGGCCCGGTCGTAGACGACGCACTGGGGCGGATAGCCAAGCTGTTCGAGCTGAGCGCGGCTGCGGAAAAGCATCTGCAGTCCGAACGAGTGAAAGGTCCGAACTTGCAGACCGGCCAAATTTTCTCCCAGCGACGCGGTCAGGCGGTCCAGCATCTCCCGGGCCGCCTTGTTGGTAAACGTCACGGCCAAAATCCGCCAAGGCTTCACGCGCTGCGCGTCAATCAGCCACGCTATTTTTCGGGTCAGCACCCGCGTCTTGCCGCTTCCCGCGCCGGCCAGAATCAGCTGACGCTTGCCCAGGTAGACGACCGCTTCTTTTTGGGCGTCGTTCAGCCCCTTCAGCCACGCCGACTCGTCCATCAGCAACGCTCCTTTTGACTCGAAAAAAGGGAGGGCACAGGCCCTCCCTTTCATTGACTTGTTTGCTCAGGCCCGGATCTTCAGCAGGCCATAGCCGCCCGCCTCGCGGCGGTAAACCAGCGCCGGATGCCCGGAGTCTGTGTCCACAAAGATGAAGAACGAGTGACCCAGAAGCTCCATCTGCAGCGCCGCTTCCTTGGCCGTCATCGGGTGAGGCTCGACGACCTTCTCCCGTTCGATTCGGACGCCCGAGTAGCTGCTCTCCGGCTCGGCCTGCGCCGCAGTGTCCTCGTACCCAAACGACACGTCGTGAGCCTTCAGCTGAGCGCGGTCAATCAGGTACTCTTTGTGACGGCGGATACGGCGCTCCAGGACCTTGAGGGCCAGATCAAACGCCTTGCGCAGGTCCGGATCCCGCTGTTCGCCCCGGAGGACGACGCCATTCGCGTCGGCGGTAATCTCTACTGTCACAAAGTCTTTTTTATCAGTTTTCACCGCCACCTGCATGTCCAAGATCCGGGAGAAAAATTTCTCCATCCGCCCCAGCTTGCCTTCCATGTACTCTTTCATCTCGGCAGGAATCTTTGCATTGTGCGTGGTGAATCGAATATCCATCATTCCATCCTCCTTCCGCAGGTTCTGCTGCAGGTAAAGAACCAAGTTTCCTTTACCTTTAACTGTATTGTATCACATTGGCAAATTATCACGCCCGCGTCAAAACGACAGCGAAGCCGCGACGTTTTTCGCCTAGCTTTTTTAGCTGGGGTCTGTTTAAATAGATTTATCACAATGCCTTCAGGAGATGATTTCTTTGGAGCTTTCAAAGCGTGCGCGGAACCTTCAGCCTTCGGCGACGTTAGCCGTGTCGGCCAGAGCGGCCGAACTCAAGCGGCAGGGACGCCCGGTCATTTCGTTTGGCGCCGGCGAGCCGGACTTCGACTCCCCCGACGCGGTGAAAAAGGCCGGACACGACGCGATAGAGTCGGGCAAGACCCACTACACGCCCAACCCAGGAACGCCTGAGCTGCGAGAGGCCGTCTGCGTCGATTACTCCCGCCGGTTTGGCTTGGACTACGCGCCCTCAGAAGTGCTGGTCGGAAGCGGCGCAAAGCCGTTGATCTACTGCGCTCTGGCCGCGCTGCTTGACGACGGCGACGAGGTGATTCTCCCCGTCCCGGCTTGGGTGAGCTACGTGGAGCAGATCAAGCTCTGCGGCGGCAAGGCCGTCTTGGTGGAGACCGGCGACACGAACCACCTGCCGTTGGCCGATCGGCTCGAAGCGGCCGTCACGCCCCGAAGCAAGTGCATTCTCATCAACAGCCCGAATAACCCGACAGGCGCCGTGTACGACGAGGAGACACTGAAGGCCATCGCCAGCTTGGCGCTTCGCCACGACCTCGTCATCATCAACGACGAGATTTACGAGCAGCTCGTCTATGAAGGCGCGTACTCCCAGATCGTCAAGACCTGCCCGGAGGTCAAAGACCGGACGATCAACGTCAACGGCGTGAGCAAGGCTTTCGCCATGACGGGCTGGAGAATCGGCTTCGCCCTCGGCCCGGCGAAAATCATCAAGGCCATGGCAGGCATTCAGGGACACCTGAACTCCTGCGCCTGCTCGGTGTCTCAGGCGGCCGCCCTTGGCGGACTTCAAAACGCCCAGGCCGACGTGGCCGTCATGCGGCAGGCGTTCAGCGCCCGCCGACAGCTGGTGTTCGACCTGCTGGCCAAGATCCCCGGCGTCTCGTTCGTCCGGCCCAAGGGGGCTTTCTACGTCCTCGTGGACCTGAAAAACTTTCTCGGCAAGCGGCGCGGCGATGTGATACTGACCGACGACGCGGCGTTTTGCTCCGACCTTTTAGAATATGCCAACGTAGCTGCCACGCCGGGCAGCGCGTTCTTCGCGCCCGGCACAATGCGGCTGTCCTACGCCAACTCGGAGGAAGATATCCGCGAAGGGCTCAAGCGCTTGGCGTCCTACGTGGCGTCTCTCCAATAAAAGCTTTTCAACAACAAAGGAGCCGAAGGCCTGCGATGCAGTCCTTCGGCTCCTTTTATTTTTTTACCCCGTCAAGGCCGGTCCGGCCTGTTGGCCGTCTCGTCGAACCACCCGTTCAGGCGTCTCAGGTACTCAGCCTTCGTCAGCCGGGGCGTGAAGTCCTTGATGACCGCCTGTGCCTTGGCGCCGCCGTCGGACAACAGGTCGACCAGCGTCCCCAGAAGGGCGCGGGCAGGGTCAATCAGCGCCTTGTCCACGTTCTCCACCTTGTAGTCGGCGCCGTGAAACGAGCCGCTGCAGCCGCCGCTGTGCGGGTGAAGGGCCGGCATCAGGCAGCTGATGTCCCCCATGTCGGTCGAGCCGGCGCTCCAACCGGCGCGGGTAATGCCGCTCCCAGTGTAGCGGACGTTCGCCGAAAAAATTTCTTCCAGCTGTCGGTTCGGGTGCAACGGAAGGTATCCCGGCAGGGCCCGCACGACGCACCGAGCGCCCAACGCGTCGCCGCCGGCGAGAAAAGCGCTTCTGACGCTGGGGAACGCCCGGTCGATGGCGTCGAGCGTCGCCGCCCGGAGGTACCCTTCCAGCCTGACGTCGTCAGGAATGGCGTTCACCGCGTCGCCGCCTTTTGTGATGATGTAGTGAACCCGAAGGTGGTCTTCGTCCCGAAACGTCTCCCGCAGGGCGTTGACGCCGTTCATGCCCGACAGCGCCGCGTAAAGCGCGTTCACGCCCTTGTGAGGCTCGCCGGCCGCGTGGGCCTGCCGGCCCTGATAGGCGACCGAGTAGGCCCGAAAGCCGTTGCAGCCTTCCGGGAGCGTGAAGTCATCGCCGCACCCAGCGTGAACCATCATGGCAATCTGCACGTCGTCAAACGCGCCTAGCCTGACGAGTTCCTGCTTGCCGCCCAGGTAGCCGATCTCTCCGGCCTCACGCAGCCTGAGCCGTTCGCCGATCATGATGTACTCCTCGGCAGGGACGGCTATGAAGACGATGCGGCCGCACAAGCTCTGCGCCGCGCCGGAATCCTTCAAAGCCATCGCGCAGCCCAGCAGTCCGGCCATCTGAAAATCGTGGCCGCAGGTGTGAGACGCCCCGGTAGTCAAGTCGGCCTGCGGATAGTTCCGACAGGTCACCGCGTCCAGCTCGCCTAATATGGCGACCGTCGGCCCGGGGGCCCCGCACTCCAAAACAGCCCGAAGCCCTGTACGGCCCAAGCCGGTCTGCACTTGAAAGCCCAAACCGGACAGGACTTCAGCAGCCTTCGCGGACGTGCGGAACTCGAAGTACCCGTGCTCGGGGTGAAGGTGCAGGTCAGTCCAAAACGACAGCAGATCGTCCCGCCGCCGGTCCAGCGCTTCCATCAGACTCGTTTTCAGACCTTCAATGTCCACCGTCATGACGCTTCTCCTTCCCGGCTGGCTGGAACTTCGCCCAACGCTTGGCCGATAACAGCCGACAGCTCATCCCACGTCGGCACGCCACGAAAGATCACTTTGTTGTTCAGCACCCACGTCGTTTGGCCGGCACGGATTGAAAACCGAATCGTCTGCCACAGCCAAGCGAAGCACCGAGGATCGTAAAAATCAATTTCCAGCCTGTCGCCGTAAACTGAACTCAACCGTTTAACCAGTCGGCCGACCGCTACGCGGTCGTTCTCTCCTGGACGAGTCCGCCGATCGTCGTCCCGAAGAACGACGGTGCATCACCCGCAGCCGCCCGTCGCTCCTTCTCGGAATATCTTGAGCTTCATCGGCCTCTCCCCCTTTAAGTTTTATCTTAAAGCAGGAATCAGGACTTGACAACACGAGGCCAGACAAAAAAAGTCCGTCCCCGGGGGGGACGGACTCGAAAAACGAATTAACGCTTGCTGAACTGGTAGCGGGCGCGGGCGCCTCTCTGGCCGAACTTCTTGCGCTCGACCATACGGGGATCCCGGGTCAGCATGCCGGCCTTCTTGAGCTGGGCCCGAAGGTCCGGGTTCAGCTTGATGAGGGCGCGGGCAAGTCCCATGCGGATCGCTCCGCTCTGACCGGTCAGGCCGCCGCCGTGCGCGTTGACGAACACGTCGACTTTGTTCTCCAGACCGAGCAGAACGAGCGGCGACAGGGCCGCCGTCAGCCAGTTGTGCCGGGGGAAGTACTCGGCCGGCTCACGGTCGTTGACGAGGAATTTCCCCTCGCCGGAAACAAGGCGAACTCTGGCGACAGCGTTCTTCCGCCGCCCGGTGCCCCAGAAGTAGGACGTAGCCATTGAGTTTTTCCTCCTTTACAGCGTAATCTGCACGGGCTGCTGTGCCGCGTGGGGGTGATCGGCGCCGGCGTAAACCTTGAGCTTGCGCTCAAAGTGAAGGCGCGACTTGGGAAGCATGCCGCGGACGATGCGCTCCACCAGACGGGTGGAATCTTTCTGCATCATCTCAGCATACGTGGTCTCCTTGAATCCTCCGGGATGCCCGGAATGACGGTAAACTTTCGTCTCAGCCAGCTTCCGGCGGCCGGTGAATCCGACCTTGTCGGCGTTGATGACGATGACAAAGTCGCCGGTATCAACGTGCGGCGTGTAGCTGGGCTTGCTCTTGCCGGTAAGAATTAGCGAAATCCGCGAAGCCAAACGGCCCAACGGAATGTCCGTTGCGTCGATGACGTACCACTTGGGCACGTAGCTGGCCTTCGTCGCCATAAAAGTCCGGTTGGCGGTCATGGTTCAAAACACACTCCTTTGCGCTGTGGTGTCTCTTCAATCGTCGAGTCTCATTCTGGGGAAAGAGAACTCATCGTCTGACTGCGCCGCCGTCCGGAACGGGTCTGAGGTCGTAGGGAGAGCGTGTGACGGCTCACCATCAGATCCCAGACGAGCAGTGCTTCAAAACAGACGAATTATTGTACATCAACAAGCTTGGGGTTGTCCAGTCTCCCGGGCAATCTTCCCCGCTTGGCGATCGGTTTACCGTCCACTTCTTTCAAGTCCATAGTCATGTCGCAGGTCACGCCGTGGCAAATGTAGCTGCCCACGCCGAACATGTCGACGCCGGCGGCGGACAGAATACGGATCCGATCGGGATCAAGCCCGCCGGAAGCGACGATTTTTACGTTCGGGAATCCGGCCTTGTCGAGCCGCCACCGAACCTCCCGGACAAGCGCCGGCGTCACGCCGCCGCGCTCGCTGGGCGTGTCGAGACGAATGGACGTGAGCCGGTCGCCGAGGGCTTCGGCAACCCGAAGCGTCTCTTCGGCCTCGTCCTTAAACGTGTCGACCAGAACCGTCATCGGCTCATGAGGCTTCAGCAGCGACGCGTATGCCTTGGCGACCCGAACCGTGTCGCCGTTCACCAGCACAACCGCGTGGGGAATCGTGCCGGACGGCTCGCCACCGGCAAGCTTAGCGCCCAGAATACAACTGGCGGCGCTGCAGCCGCCGACTGACACGGCGATGCTCTCCATGACCGGCGCGACAGACGGGTGAACGTGCCGGGCGCCGAAGCACAAGCACGGCTTGCCGCCGGCGGCTTCGACACACTCCCGAGCTGCGGTCGCCCAGCCTGATGAGCTGGCCAAAATGCCGAGGAGAATCGACTCGTAGGCGCCAAACTCGCCGTACGCCCCCTCGATTCTCATCAGGGTGTCCTTGCTCTCGAAGGTATCCCCGTCCCGAAGCGACTGCACCTTGACGTTCAGCGGCTTCAAAATCCGCAGGGCCTCTCCCAGTCCGGCAAAAACGCCGTGCCGTCTGGCAAAGATCTCCGCCGTCACCGGGACGTCGAGCTGACCGGTAACCCGAAGGACGTCCCGGGACCGAACAAAGTACACGTCAGCCACAGCGCCGGAGATAATTTCCTCGTGAGTGGCGCTTAAAAACAGCCTGTCTTTGTCCGGCGTAAAGGCCTTCACATCGGCCATCGTGTCGAAGGCCAGAGGCGTCGTCATGACTTCATCATCACCAGCGCGACTGAAGTGATGAGGAACAGGGCGCAGCAGGCCACCGAAATCTTCGACAGGGTGGTAAACCGGTGCCACTGGCGGGTGGACACTGCGTCAGCCTGAGTAGCGCCGCCAAAGATACCGCCAAAGCGGCCCTGCTTCCGGGGCTGCATGATCACGCTGGCAGACAGGACAACGCACAGCAACAGTTGAAAAATGTTCAGCGCGGTTCTCATATCGATGAGACACCTCCGTTTAATATCTCGGGCCTTCCGGCCGATCAGGACTTGATTGTATCACACTTGCCGCCCAGAGCTAAAAAAAGCTGGCGGGTTGCTTTTCCCCGGTGGGACACCGCGTCTTTCTCCTCCATGGTCATCTGAGCAAACGTCTTCGTCTCTCCCAGCGGGAGGAAAAGCGAGTCGTAGCCGAATCCTCGTTCGCCAAGCTCCTGCTCGGTCACAGAGCCGTCGCAGTACTGCAGAGTCGACCACTCCGAGCCGTCGGGCCAGCACAGGACCAAAGCTGCGGCAAAACGGGCGGACCGATCTGCAACGCCGGCCAGCTCGCCCAACAGCTTCGCCCGGCATTCCGCGTCCGTGGGCGCGTAGCGGGCCGAACGGACGCCCGGACGCCCGCCCAGAGCCGCCACTTCGATGCCGCTGTCGTCCGCCAGAGCAGGGAGGTTCGTCCGCTCGCACCAAGCCTGGGCTTTCAGGCGGGCGTTCTCCAAAAACGTCTCGCCGGTTTCTTCTACCTCAAGGTTCGGGCAAAGGTCTTTCCCCATCAGGAGCGTTATCCCCAAAGGCGCGAGAAGTTTTTGGAACTCGACGAACTTGTTTCGATTGCCAGTGGCAATAACCAGCTGACGAAGCGTCTTCACATCGATCACTCGAATGTCCCCCAATCCTTCACGCCCATAGTTTTGCGCTGCAGTTCCGTGATTTGGGCCAAGGCGTTTTCCCCGCAGTCGAGCAGCTCATTCAGTTCGCTTCGGCTGAACGTTCCGCCCTCGCCTGTCCCCTGAAGCTCAATAAAAACGCCGTTCCCGTTGCCAACAACGTTGAAGTCCACCTCTGCCCGACTGTCCTCCGAGTAGTCCAAATCGGTCAGGATCTGGCCGTCGACCTTGCCGATGCTGACGGCAGCAACCGGCATTCGGAAAGGACTCGCGGCAATTCGCCCTCCGGCGATGAGGCTTCGGACCGCTCCGGCCAAGGCGAGAAAAGCCCCGGTGATCGACGCCGTTCTCGTGCCGCCGTCCGCCTGAAGAACGTCGCAGTCCAAGGTGACTGTCAGCTCTCCCAGCTGGGCCAGGTCGACCGACGCACGAAGGGACCGACCGATGAGCCGGCTGATTTCCATGCTCCTGCCCGACTGGCGCCCCTTGACGCTCTCCCGAACCGTCCGAGAACTGGTCGCCCGCGGAAGCATCGCGTACTCGGCTGTCACCCAGCCCTGCCCGCTTCCCCGCAGAAACGGCGGAACTTTGTTGTCCACCGACGCGGTGCAGAGCACTTTTGTCTCGCCCCATTCGACCAGGCATGAGCCTTCTGCCCAGCGATTGACGTCCAGCGTCAGGGAGATTTTTCGCAGGTCGCAGGCGCCCCGGCCGTTGTTCCTCAAGAGTCCAGCCCCCACGCCGATGACAGGTCCAAACCGTTGATCGGCTGGCTCCAGTTGCCCTCGATCATGAACTTGACCTGTTTGAGGGACGGGAAGTTCTCAATGGCCGTCCGCACAATTCCCTTCACCAGAATCGAGGCGTTCTCAGGCTTCAGCTCCGCCAGTCCGGCGGCAAAAGCCTGCGGCAAATCCACGTACAGAGCCGTCCCGTTCCGGAACAGGTGACGAACGGTCACGCCCTTGAGCCACTGTTCAGAGCTGGAGGCGAAAACTGTGTTCAGCGTCCGCTCCACATCGGTTTCCAACCGGTCAGAGATGATCTTCAGATTCCCTGTCGCCAACCCCTGCGCGCTCAGCGTGTAGATTTTAACGTCCGGCGACTTGCCCACCGCGACGCTCTGCGGCCCCGACTCGGCAAGAATCTTTTTGGCCTCCTCGACGGTTGAAACGACGCCGTCAGGCGGCAGAGCCCCTCTCTGGTCCATCGCCTTAAACAACGCCTCGCTGCCGTAATACCCTACAGCCAAAAAAATCAGAATCAGAGCTGACCAAGCCAGCCAGCGAATCAGCCATGGGGTACGGCGTTCCTCCCGCATGGTGCGGCGCCGGTATTCTCGTTCTGTCATTTGCCTTCAACTCCTTGACGTCTGCTTACTGATCAGGATGATCTTTAAAGTACTGCTGAAGCCCTTTCGCCACGCTGACGGCGATTTTCTGCTGGTACGCTGCCGAGGCAAGCCGTTTCACCTCTGCCGGGTTCGTGATGAAGCCTGTTTCAATGAGAACGGCCGGCATCGCCGCTCCGCGAAGGACCGCAAACGGCGCCTGAGCGACCCGCCGCATGATAATACCATTTTGTCCCCCGCTGGCGTACAGCGCTTCAGCCAGATTCGTGCTCTCCGATATTTTCGCGTTCTGCTGCATGTTTCCGAGAATCGTCATCAGCATGTCGGTTCGGGAATCCGCTGACGCTTTGCCGTTGTCCATTATATCGGCATTTTCAATTCTCGCGAGTTTCATGGCATCTTTATCGGTCGGCAGGGCCATGATGTAAATCTCCTGCCCCTGCGTCGAGTTCGTCTTGCTGGCTACCGAGTTCAGGTGAATGCTCACAAACGCCGAGGCGTTCAGCGAGTTGGCCAGAGCGGGACGCTCCGAAAGGGTCGGATACGTGTCGCCTGTGCGGGTCATTTGGACGTCGATGCCCAGCTTGTTCAGTTCGGTTTTAAGACGGGTCGCTATCTGCAGGGCGATAATCTTTTCCTTGTAGGCCCCGCGCATGGCGCCCGGGTCCTTGCCGCCGTGCCCAGGGTCGACGACCACCAGCGGCCTTGCCCGTTTGGGCTTGGGCAGATGGGACGGCCTCGGCCGTTGAATCTGCTGGGGAATCACGGGAGTTTTTCTGCCCGCCGAGCGGTTGATCGAAGCGCTCACCGACTCCACTGAATCAGAATCCTGCGCTTCTGCCTCCTTCGCCGGCCCCCCTTCGGAGACGGCCCCGCCGGTCGAAACGCCCGCAGTGGCGCCGCTTCCCGCGACCGATGGAACAGCGGCCTTTTTCCCCTTTCCGCTATTCGGAGACGTTTCGGCGGTCGACTGGGTTTTATTCGACGGTTGAGCCGAACCAATGTCCAGCACGAGACGCTTGGGGTTATCAAGCCAAAAATACCGGCCAGTTCTCCCGGCGAACCGAACTTCAAGGCTCGCCTCCTTCCCGCAGATCAGAAGAACCGTCACCCCCGGCTCGGCCAACTTGGCGGCCCGAACCGCCCGGTCCGTCGCTTGGGCGAAGGTGGCGGTCATCTGTCCGTCTGAGAGTTGGACGTCCGGCGAACTGGATCCTTCGACGTCCACAACCATTCTAATGCCCGTACCAGCCCGCCCCCATCGAATGTTGGATACCTTCGAAGAGGTCTGTTTTGACGGCCCAGCCGGCGCAGGAGCTGGCGCTGCCCCACGGACCGCGTCTTTCCGGCCGTCGGTCGGCCCTGTCGGAGTATGGGGTGTTTGATCTGCTGCCGGAGGCGGCACACTTTGGTCGGGAACGTTTTTCGTCTTTCCCCATGACAGAGCGAACGGAAGCTTATTCTTTCGGAGAAGATTTTTCAGAACTCTCAGCCCGCTGTCGGCGTCCACCCAGCAGTGTTCTTCGTCAATCACGGAGGTTCGCGGCATGGCAACGATATCGAAGTCAGTCCACGCCATGGCGGCGCCATTCACGACTCTCAGCTGATGATCACCTAAAACGGCGGAAAACTCGCCGTTTTGGATCGTTCCGTGGGCGCTAAGCAGCCCCGCCGCGACGTCAAGCGCCATCATCAGAGAAGGGCCGTCATCTCTCACTGGAACGGTACCGCAGGTTTGACCGTCCTGAATCAACTCTCTGACCGCCGCATGAACCGGCAGAGTTCCCCAAACGAGCAGGACGGTCAACAGAGCCAACCAGGCGAAAAAACCCCGGCGCCGAAGTGCGCCTAAGTTACCGAAGCGCCGCATATTCCCGTGCAACCACGTCGGCCGCCCGTTCCACGTCAGAGTCGTTAATTCCCATGTGAGTCACCAGACGAATACGCTTCGGACCGGCCGTTGTTCCGAGAACTCCAGCGGCCTGCAGTCGAGCCAAGAACTGGTCTCCTGTGACCGAGTTCTCCGGCAGGGGGAAATAGATCATATTGGTGCTGCACTCCCTCTCTTCCACCGGAAGGCCGGCGCCGCGAAGCATCTTGCCGAGAAACGCGGCCATGCGGTGGTCTTCCGCTAGGCGGTCGATGTTGTGCCGAAGGGCGTATAGCCCGGCAGCGGCCATGAAGCCGACCTCTCTCATCTCGCCTCCGACCCGTTTTCGGTTGAACTGGGCGTGGGCGATGAAATCGGCCGAGCCGCAGAGCATGGACCCCATCGGCGCGCCCAACCCTTTGGACAGACAGAATTGAACGGAATCCGCCTGATCCGTGTAGGCCTTCACGTCGATTTTCCAGTAGACCGACGCGTTAAAAAGCCTCGCTCCGTCCAAGTGAACTGCCAAATTCTTCCGCCGTCCGGCCTGGGCCGCTTCCGCCATCCGCTCCGGAGATATGGCCACGCCGCCGCAGTCGTTATGAGTGTTTTCCAAGCACAGAAGCGTCGCTTGGGCAAAGTGGACGTTTACTTCTGGGACGGCCCCTTCAATCTCGTCTGGCGACGGACAGCCCGACGAGTCGTCCAGCAGTCGGGGCAGGAGCCCCGAAACGGCGCTCAGCCCGCCGGCCTCGTAGGCGTAAATGTGGGCGTTGCGGCCCACAAGCGCCGATTCGCCTCGGCGGGTGTGAGTCATCGTCGCGACGAGGTTCCCCATGATGCCCGAAGGCATGAACAGGGCTTTCTCCTTGCCGACAAGAAACGCGGCGTATTCCTGAAGTTCGTTCACCGACGGATCGTCGTCGTACCCGGCGTCCCCCACCCGAGCCTCAAAAATCGCCCGGCGCATCGGCTCATCAGGACAGGTGACCGTATCGCTACGCAGGTCAATTACTCGATCGCTCATAGTTTCCCCCTCACTTTCTCGAAAAGACGACTCCCAGCTCTGACCAGTCGATGATTCCCGGCGGGACGTCGACCCCCAGCCTGTACCCCGGACGGTTGGCCCCGTGGAAATCGGACCCGGCTGTCGTTTTAAGGCCCAGTTCTTCCGCCAAACCGATCAGCTGCTCTGCCGCCTGTCGGTCATGATGTCCGGAAAAACATTCCATCCCCCACAGTCCTAGGTTCTTGAGGTCTTCGACGATCGGCCGAAGTTCCTCAAACGGCGCCGTCTGAAGCGGGTGAGCCAGCACGGTTTTGCCGCCCGACCGATCGATCAGACGAATGCAGTCTGCCGGCGGGAACCCGCGCTTGACTACGAACGCCGGCGCGCCGCGGCCCAAATATCGAGCAAACGCCTCTTTCAGGTCGCGAACAAATCCCCGGCGAACCAGCGCCTTCGCGAAATGAGGCCGGCCGATGACCCCCGGGCCGGCTTCTTTTTTCACTTCGTCCATTGTGACATTCAGTCCAAGATCGTTCAGCTTGCTCAGCATTCTCTCGTTGCGCTCGTCGCGGCAGCGCCGAAGCTCAGCCAGCTCTTCGTTCAGCAGTGGATTGTCCACGTCAAAGCCATAGCCCAAAATATGGAGCGTGCCGGGCCACGCGGCGGACATTTCAATGCCGGACAGGCATGCCATGCCCAAACGAGCGGCTTCTTTCATGAACGAGCGGACGCCTTCTGCGGTGTCATGGTCCGTCAGAGCCATGACACGAATCCCCGACGCGCAGCCAAGTCGCGCCAGTCGAATCGGCGACTCAGTCCCGTCAGAACAGTTGCTGTGACAGTGAAGATCAATTCTCATCGCTCAGGCCCCCATCCTTCAAAAGCCAACCGGCTGCCTGAAAGAGTCAGGATCTCTACGCCCTCGTCGCTTACGACCGCCACGCTGGCCGGATCCCGCCCTTTTGGCAGAGCCGCTGAACCGGGATTAAGGAAGATCGTCCCGCGCTCGCGAATAATGGACGCCACGTGAGTATGTCCGGTAATCGCCAAGTTGGCTCGAAGGGCAAGCGACCTCGCGCGGAAATCGGTGAAGTCGTCGCCGTGCGCCGCTGTGATGACTCGGCCATGCCACCTCATCTGCAAAAACGGCTGAACCGGCCAGCCGATCAGGCGCGACAAAACCGAGCTGTCCGTGTTGCCCCGAACAACTCGAAGGAGTATAGGCGAGCTCCGCAGAGCGGCCGCCAAAGGGTCGTCCGCCGACGAGAGGACGTCGCCGGCGTGAATGAGCTGCTCAACTGCCCCGAAGACGTCCAGCGCCCTGCGCCACGCGCTAAGGTCCCCATGAGTATCAGAGATGACTCCCAAGCACATGAACATCACTTCCTTATGAGGCTGGCGTCGCTTGTATCGCTTTGTAAACTATAACACAGAAAGCTCCCTTCGCCTGACGGCAAAGAGGACGGTTTTTCGGCAAAAGCCCCGGCCGAAGCGTCATTCAGGGGACAAGCGCAGCATATAAAAGAAGGGGAAAGGCTCAGCCTCTCCCCTCGTTTCTCTTCGTCCTTACTGATCCAGCTTAAACGCGCCGCCCAGCGCGTCGCCGAAGGTGAATCCGCCTTCGTCGCTGGCATAGCCAGCCGCGGCGTGGTTCTGCTCCTCGCGGCGCTTATGCTGCTGCGGCCTGTTTTCCTTTCTCTCGGCCGAGCCGCGCGGCTCGCCGGCCTCGGGCTTTCCGGCCTCAGGGGCCTCAAGGGCACGCAGGCTCAAGCGAATGCGGCGCTCCGTCGGGTTGACTTCCAGAATGCGGGCCGTGACTTCCTGCCCCTCAGTCAGGACGTCCTTGGGCTTGTCAACTCTCTTGGAGCTCAGCTGGGAGATGTGAATGAGTCCTTCGACTCCCTCTTCCAGCTCGACAAACGCGCCGAAATCGGCCAGACGGACAACTTTCACCTGAACGTCCTGCCCTTTGGCATAGCGGTTCTCGATGCCGTTCCACGGATCGTTGAGCTGCTTGTAGCCCAAGCTCATCCGACGGCGGTCGGCTTCGACGTCCAACACGACAACTTCGATCTCCTGTCCCTTGCGGATCACGTCGCGCGGGTGCTTGATGCGAGCCCAGCTCAGGTCGCCGATGTGGACGAGCCCTTCGATGCCGGGCTCCACTTCGACAAAAGCGCCGAAGTCGGTCACGTTGGTAACCACGCCGGTGGTCGTCTGCCCCTTCGTCCAGCGCTCCGTCACCGTATCCCACGGGTCGCCCTGAACTTGGCGCATGCTCAGGGAGATCTTGTTGTTCTCCCGGTCAATGCCGATGACCTTGACCTTGACCTCGTCGCCCTTCTTCAGGAGGTCTTTAATCTTGGCGCTTCTCTGCCAAGAGATCTCGCTCAGGTGGACAAGGCCGTCGATCGGCCCCACGTTGACGAACGCGCCGAACGAGGTGAGGCTGCTGACCGTGCCGTCAACGACGTCGCCAACTTTGACGTTCTGATAGAACTCTTCGCGGCGCGCGTTCAGGTCCTTGTCGAGCAGGACGCGGCGGGACAGCACAAGGCGGCGTTTCCGCTTGTCCTTCTCCAGCAGGCAGACTTCGAACTCCTCTTCCTCAAAGCGGCCCGGGTTCACGCCCCGGCCTTCGGCGGCCAAGTGGGAAATCGGGATAAACCCTTCAAGGGAGCAGCAGTCAACGATCAGACCGCCCTTGACCTTGCGCAGGCCCTTGACCTTGAGCGGCTCGCCGGACTCGAGCTTCTTCTCCAGCTCGTTCCAGCGGCGGTCAAACTCACAGCGCCAGCGACTCACGATCAGCTGAGCTTCTTCGCCGTCGCGCTTGCTGGTCACCTGAACTTGGATCGTATCGCCGACTTTGGGTTCGGGTACGTCATTGACCAGCACGTGATGAGTCCATTCGCGCTGAGGTAAAAATCCTTCGCACTTGTATCCGACGTCCACAAGCCAGCCGTCGCCAGCCGGCGCCTGTCCGACGATGACGCCCTCAATAACCTTGCCCCGGGCAATCTCTTCGGCAACCGCGTCGTACTCAGCAAGCAGCGCGCCCATGTCCATCGATTCATCGCCGGACTCGGCTCCTGCGTCATGAGCCGGCGCCTCTGCGGGCGCATCAGCCCCGCACCCTGCAGACGAGCAGCAGCACGGGCAGGCGTGAACTTCTCCGGCAGTCTCATTCAGTTCTTGATTCTTCAGCTTTTCACTCACTTCTAACATCCCCCTTGACGTCCACGGCTTGGCGGGCCGCTTGTATGAATTCCTCGATCAGCCAGTCGGGTGTGCTCGCACCGGCTGCTATGCCCACATGGGTCTTTCCGGTAAACCATTTGCCGTCCAGCTCGCCCGCTTCTTCAATCCACAGGACGTCGGCGCCGCAGCTTTTGGCAATGTGAAACAGTTTGGCCGTGTTGGCGCTGTCCCGGCCGCCGATGACGACGATGCCGTCGGTCCGCTTGACCAGTTCGGCGACGGCGCGCTGCCGCTCGAAGGTGGCCCGGCAAATGGTGTTGTGCGCCTTGACGTCCGGGGATATCCGAACGGCTGCTGACACAATGGAAGCGAACAGATCTTCCGGAAGCGTCGTTTGTGACACGAAACCAATTCGCTCTATTTTAGCAAGGTCCTGCAGGTCTGTCGAGTTAGATACGACTTTCGCCCCGTTTTGAAGCCCCCCGACGATGGAGATCACTTCCGGATGACTGGCGTCGCCTGCGACGACGACCGAATAGCCTTCGTCCTCCAGCGCCTTGGCCCGAGCCTGAGCGACCCGAACGAACGGACAGGTCCCGTCGATGATTCGAACGTTTCTCTGCTTCAGGGCATTTCTCAGATCAGGCGCTATGCCATGAGCCCGAATAAACACCGTCGAGCCGGACGGAACGTCTTGCGGCGACGCCACGACGCGCAGGCCTTTCTGCGCCAGTCGGGCGATCTCCTGCGGATTGTGAATCGGGCTGCCGACGCAGTACAGCTCGCCGTCAGAGGACAGGGCCTTTTCCATCTGAGCGATGGCCCGTTTGACGCCGAAGCAAAGTCCCGTCGGCTCGGCTTTGGAAAAACGAACCGTCATGGTCAGCCCTCCAAATGCCGGCGCGCCGCTTCCAGCATACGTTCGACTGTCGTCTGAGCGCTGAGTCTACCCCGATCAAACCAAACAGCCGGTTCAAACTTGCGGAACCACGTCATCTGCCGTTTGGCAAACTGCCGAGTTGCCGTGACGTCCCCGTCCAGCGCCTCTTGGTACGTCATACGGCCTTGGTGATACGCTGCCAGTTCGCGATAGCCGAATCCTTTCATGGACGGCAGGTCGGCCGAAAATCCGTGGCTCAGAAGCCACTCGACCTCGTCGGCGTACCCGGCGTCAAACTGTTCCTTTACCCGTTGGGCGATGATTTCCCTCAGCTCTTCCCTGTCCCGGTTTAATCCCAAATACAGCACGTCCAGCGGACCGCCGGTCTTTTTAGCCTGAGCGAAGAGCTCCGAAGGAGGCGTTCCCGTCACGCTGTAAATCTCCAAAGCCCGAAGGATCCGGAATCGGTCGTTCGGGTGAAGCCGCTTGGCCGTCAGCGGGTCAACCTCGCCGAGCCGGCCGTGCAGCTCGACGTCAGTCATGCCGTTCAGCTGCGAGCGTACGCCCTCGTCCGGCGGAACGTTGACCGAAATCAGCCCGCCCATCAGCGCTTGATAGTAAAACGGCGTGCCGCCCACAAACAGGGGAACCCGGCCCCGAGCGGCAATCCGCCGGGCGGCGTCGAGGGCGTCGCGAGCAAAGTCCGACGCGGTGTAAACCTGGTCCGGGTCCGCCTCGTCGATCAGGTGATGAAGGATAAGCCGCCGCTGAGCGGGAGAAATTTTGTCCGTTCCGATGTCCATGTACCGATAAACCTGCCGGGAGTCGACGGAAATAATCTCGGCGTTCAGCCGATCAGCCAACTCAAGGCTCAGCGCCGTTTTTCCAACAGCCGTCGGCCCGATGACCGCCAGAACTTTCAGTCGGCCGGCGGCAGCTCCATCACAGGCCATTTCTGCCAAAGTGATCGTCCAGCGCTTGAGCCGTCAGTCGAAGGACCGTCGGACGGCCGTGAGGGCACGCCGTTGGCTGCTGGCACGATTCTAAGTCCGAGAGAAGCTGGCAGGCCTCCTGCGGCGTCAGACGGGTTGTCAGCTTCACCGACGCCTTGCAGGCCTTCATGGCCCACCGGTCGATCAACGGACGGCCCGCGTCTTGGCCGTCCTCAACCGCCGCTAGCGCACCGCGCAGAAGCTCCATTGCCCCAGCGCTCACCCCGGCATGGCACGGAACTTGGGCGAGCTGGAACTGTTTGTCAAAGCCAAAGCCCAGAGACTCTAAGTCTTTTTTGTTTTCCTCGGCCTGGCGTCTGACGTCCGGCGTCAGCGGAAGATGAACAGCCAGCCGCTCGGCTGGCCCGCTTTTAACGCCCTGAGAGAAGCGCTCAAAGTTCACCCGCTCGTGAGCGGCGTGGGGGTCGACGACTAAAAGGCTCTGCTCGTCCTGGAAGACCAGATACCCTTGGCTCATCTGGCCAAAGTACAGGACCTGCGGCTTTTCATCGGGGAACAGCTCAGCCGGCTCGTTTTTCCAACCAGCCTCGGTTCCCCTTTCGGCCTCGGTTCCCATCGCCTCAGCCGCAATCGAGGCGGCCGGATCAGAAAGGGAAACGACGCCGCGGAGCTGTACGGAACTTTTCTGCGCCGACGGCGAAGCCACCCGAAACGGCGGGTCAATCGGCCGGAAGAAATCTTTCGGACCTTCCGAGGGACGCCACGCCGTCTCCTTTGGGGCTGCAGGCCCCGACAGAGGAAGCTGAGTAAAGCCCCTACCAAACTCTTCGGCGGTCTTTCTGACTAACTCGAACACTTCGCTGCCCTTGCGGAACAGGACCTCCGTTTTGGCAGGATGAACGTTCACGTCCACCTCGTCGGCCGGAATCGTCAGCTTGAGAAACCAATTCCCGCGGGAAGCCCACGGGTGGCTTAAAATCGCCGCCCGAACAGCGCCGTCGGAAACTCGCCGGCCGTTGACGAAAAGAATCAGCTGGAACCGGCTCCCCGGACCGGTGTCCTGCCGCCACAGTTCGGCCACGGAGCCGTTCACCTCGCCTTGGGCCTTTTCGATCTGCGGTTCTTTGCCCCACATCTGAAGCAGCGCGCCTTCAACCGTCCCGTCGGCCCGGCTGGAAAACGACGTCTGCCCGTCGTTGACCAGCTCAAACGACACGTAGGGCCAGCAGAGGGCGTAGTCCTGCAGGAGCCGGGAAATACGCCGGTACTCCGCGAGGGCGCTTTTGAGGAATTTTCGTCGCGCCGGCAGGTTGTAAAACAGGTCTTTGACGGTCACGGTCGTGCCGGCAGGAAGCGCCATCGGGTGAACGGCCGGACGGCCGTCCGAGTAGGTCAGCCCGGCTCCAGTTTGACTGGACCGTTCCCGGCTGTACAGCTCAAGTCGGGAGACCGCGGCGATGGAGGCTAACGCCTCGCCTCGATACCCCAGCGAGCTGATCGCTTCCAGATCGGACTCGGTAGAAATTTTGCTGGTGGCGTGTTTTTCGACGGCCAGCAGCAGATCGTCCGGCGAGATGCCGCTCCCGTCGTCACAGACGGAGATGAGCGTCTTTCCGCCCTGAACGAGCTCCACCCGAATTGTTTTTGCCCCGGCGTCAAGGCTGTTTTCAATCAGCTCCTTGACCACCGACATGGGACGTTCCACCACCTCGCCGGCGGCGATTTTGCGTGCCAGTTCGTCGGGCAGCCGTTGAATTCTCATGGGGTCATCCTCAGCTTTCTGGCCTCGTCGGTCAATCGGTACAGACAATCCAAGGCCTCTTTCGGCGTCATATCGTCCGGGCGCAGGGCGCTTAATCGATCGATCAGCCGATCCCCTTCAAGGTCGAACAGTTCCATCTGAATCGACGGCTTCATGGCCTCGGAGCGGCCTTTCGGCGCGTCTCCCTCGAGCTTTTCCAAAAGCTCGGACGCCCGGCGGACGACGACCCGGGGCAGCCCGGCCAACCGGGCCACTTCTACCCCGTACGACCGATCCGCCGGCCCTTCCTGAACGTGATGGAGGAAGCGAACCTCTCCGTCCGCCTCGCTGACGGCCATGCTCAAGTTGAACAGCCCGTCGAGCGTCTCTTCCAGCCGGGTCAGCTCGTGATAGTGGGTCGCGAACAGCACCCACGGGCGGAAGCCCCCTTGGCCGTGAAGGTACTCAAGGGCCGCCCAAGCGATGCTCATGCCGTCGTAAGTGGAAGTCCCGCGGCCCACCTCATCCAAGATGACAAGGCTGTCCGACGTGGCGTTGTTCAAAATGGCCGCGGTCTCGATCATCTCCACCATGAACGTACTGTTGCCTCGAGAGAGTTCGTCCCGCGCGCCGATTCGGGTGAACAGCCGATCGACCAGCGGCAAGCTCGCCTTTTCGGCTGGGACAAACGCCCCCATCTGAGCCATGATCTGAATGATCGCCGCCGCCCGAAGGTACGTTGACTTGCCGGCCATGTTCGGGCCCGTGACAAGACCGACGCGCCGGGTTCTGTCCATCGTCAGGTCGTTGGGGACGTACGGCACGCCTCGCAGGGACGCTTCGACGACCGGATGGCGCCCTGCCCGTATCTCCAGCCGATCCGGCGAGAAAACCGGACGGCAGTACTGGCCAACCGACGCCACATCGGCAAATGACGCCAGCACGTCCAGCCGGGCCAAGGCCTGCCCGGTCTGCTGCAGAGCGGCCGTGGCGTCCATGACAGCCTGACACAGCTCGTCAAAAATCCTGTTTTCGATGTCTTTGATGTGGCTTTCCGCAGAGAGCCGCCGGTCCTCGTACTCCTTCAGCTCCGGGGTGATGAACCGCTCCCCGTTGACGAGCGTCTGGCGGCGCTCAAACCGATCGGGCAGTTTGGCCTCGGCGGCGGCCCCTTTGGACAGCTCCAAATAAAAGCCAAAGACCCTGTTGTATCCCACCTTGAGCTTGGAGACGCCGGTCGCCGCCCGCTCTTTTTCCAAATAGGCGTCAAGCCACTCCTGCCCGCCATCGTTCAGACTGCGCCACGAGTCCAGCTCTTCGTCCACGCCGGAAGCTACCAAGGGCGTCGCGCCGATGGTCCGAGGAACCGACTGAACCAACGACGACGCCAAACGGGAAGCGAGTTCGCCCGTGAGGGCCGGGTCAGGCAGGCCGACCAAATCCCTGACCGGCGCGGCGCTTTCAAAAACGGCCGGGTAAACCGACAGGGTATCGCGAATCGCCGCTAAGTCCCGCGGGCCGCCGGTACCCAAATGGAGGCGGGCGACGCTCCGCTCCAGATCGCGGCAGCAGGCCAACCCTTCTTCCAAGTCCCGGCGGTTTTGCGCGGCCAACAGGGCTTCGACGGCGTCAAGCCGACGATTCACCGCCCTTTCGTCCCGCAGAGGACGGACGATCCAATCCTGAAGAAGACGCCGGCCGGCGGTTGTCCGACAGCGGTTTAAGAACGCGAAAAGCGATGCGCCGCCGTTCAAAAGCTCCAAGTTCATCTGGGCGCTCTGGTCAAGGTGAAGGTACGACTCGGACGTCAGACAGACGATCCCCTGCAGGTGGCTGATTTTTGAGAAGCTCGTCTCTTCCATGTACGACACGGCAGCAGCCGCGGCTCCGATCCGCGGGTCGTTTTCCGGCAAGCCGAACGGAGCGAGGTCCCTGAGGCCCCACCGTGCCGCCAAGCGCGATTGGCCGGACGTCGGGCTGAACTCGCTTTTTGGCAGCTCAAGTACGGACCACGATCCGCCTCGAAGGGCCGGCGGACAGGACGATGCGGGCACGAGGAGTTCCCGGGGCGCTTCGCCGGTGATCAGGCCTAAGATCTCGTCGGGGCCGGCAAGAGCCACCCGAACGTGCGGGCTGCTGGGAGCCAAAAACGCGGCGGCCCACGTCTCCTTGCCGGGAAGAACCGCGGCCAAAGAGGCGTTCAGCGACGCGTCCTCCGGAAGCCACGTACCGGGCGTCACCACCCGAATGACTTCCCGGTCGACGAGCGTCCGGCCGTCCGGCTCGCTCATCTGCTCGCAGATTGCAACTCGATAGCCCTTCTCGATGAGCCGGGCCAGATAACCGTCGACGGCATGATAAGGGACGCCCGCCATGGGGAGCTTTTTGTCCCCGTCGCGGGCCGTCAGCGTCAGATCGAGCTCTCGCGAGACCGTTCTGGCGTCGTCAAAAAACGTCTCATAAAAGTCCCCCATGCGGAAAAGCAGCAGGCAGTCGGGGTATTTGTTCTTCCACTCCAAGTACTGCCGCATCATCGGGGTCATCTTCACGTCTGAACCGCTCAACGGAAACCCTCAGCTCCTCCCGCATCGATGAAATTCTGAAGGATCAGCGACGCGGCGATCTGATCCACTTTGCCTTTCCGCTTCCGTCGGGACAGGTCGCCTTCGA
This sequence comes from Jonquetella sp. BV3C21, assembly GCF_000468895.1. Taxonomy (NCBI): domain Bacteria; kingdom Thermotogati; phylum Synergistota; class Synergistia; order Synergistales; family Dethiosulfovibrionaceae; genus Jonquetella; species Jonquetella sp. BV3C21. The sequence goes on from NZ_AWWC01000012.1 coordinate 27,732, forward strand.
TCATCGCCGACTGGGCGACCCGGGACGTGTACCGCTCATCCCAGAAGCGAATCTGCACCTGCGGATACCGTTTGGCAATCCGGCCGGCGGTCTCCCGGACCTTCGCCGCCATTTCGCCTTCGGTGCCGTCCTCTTTTCTGGGCAGCCCAAGCAGAAGCCGGTCCGTGCCGTACTGGGCCATCAGCTCTCCCAATTTCCCCATCCAGCCGCTGGCCGCATCCCAACACTCGATCCCTTGGGCAAAAGTGCCCAAGGGATCGGTGACCGCCACGCCGATTCGGACCGTGCCGAGATCGAGGGCGATAATTCTCTTCACTTTTTCGTTCCGCCGCGGGACGAGCTGACAATGCCCTCGGCGTCCGCCAGAGCTTGGTCAATCTTCGCGCAGTCCCGGCCTCCGGCCTGAGCCATGTCAGGCCGCCCGCCGCCGCCCCCGCCGACCAGTCCGGCCAGTGCCTTGACGATCTTTCCCGCGTGATAACCGGCCTTGAGGGCCTCTGCGCCGACCATGCAGAGGATCTGCACTTTGCCCTCTTCCGTCTGCCCCATGAAGACCACCACCGAGCGCGGCTCCTTGTCCTTCACCCGGTCGCCGGCCTCGCGCATCATGTCCATTGGGACGCCGTCGATACGAGCCGAGCAGAGGCAGCAGCCATCAAGCTCCGTCCGCGCGATGCCGCCGTCGAGTCGGCCGGCCAAATCGGACTTCACCTTGTCGGCCAACTGGCGAGCCAACTCCTTATTCTCCTGCTCCAAAGCGGCGACCTGTTCCACGACGCCTTCCGGCCGGACGTTGAACTTCTGAGCCAGAGTCCGCAGCGCTGACGACGCCTTGTCAAACATGTCGTACGAGTTCATGCCGGTGACAGCGGTCAGACGTCGGACGCCGCTGCCGATGCTTTCCTCGGAAACAATTTTTACGAGGCCAATTTCCCCGGTCGCCCGAACGTGAGTGCCGCCGCAAAGCTCGCAGGAGAAGTCTCCCGCTGAGACAACCCGGACCACGTCGCCGTATTTTTCCTCAAACAGGGCCTTAGCGCCCTTCGCCTTGGCGTCGGCTAGGTTCATCTGCTCGGTGTCAACCGGCATGTTGGCCAGCACCTTTCGGTTGGCCAGCGTCTCGACCTGCCGAATCTGCTCGGGCGTCATCGCTTCGAAGTGGGTGTAGTCAAACCGCAAAAATTCCGGCGAGACCAGCGAACCGTTCTGTCTCACGTGCCCGCCCAGCACGTCGATCAGCGCCTGATGAAGCAGGTGCGTGGCCGTGTGGTTTCGGGTGATCGCCGCCCGGCGCTCTTTGTCCACCGACGCGGTCACAAACTGATCGGTCTCCAACGCGCCCGAGTTGACGGTGATGTCCAGCACGGACAGGTCGCCGGCCCGGTAAAAACAGCCTGTCACAGCGGCCTCTGTCCGGACAGCCGTCAAGGTCCCGGTGTCGCCCACCTGACCGCCCCGCTCGGCGTAAAACGGCGTCGGGGTGACCACCGCCTGCCCGGATTGGCCGGTTTCAAGCCGGTCAACCAAGGCGCCGTCGCACACCAGTCCGACGATCTGGGACGACGACGACAGAGCGTCGTACCCGACGAACGGCACGGTTCCCAAACGGTTCTGAAGGGCGGTGAACGCGTCGCCGGTGATGACTACGCCGACCTGTTTGCTGGCCTTGCGGGCCCGGTCTTTCTGCTGAGTCATCTGAGCCTTGAACTCGCTCTCGTCCACCGTCAGGTTCTTTTCCGAGCAGATTTCAGTCGTCAGTTCCAGCGGGAAACCGTAGGTGTCGTAGAGCTGGAAGGCCACGTCGCCGGCCAGTGTTTTGCTTCCGGCCTTCACCGCCCGGTCGATCTCGTCGTTCAGCAGGGCACAGCCCTGAGAGAGCGTGCGGCCGAACCGATTTTCTTCCACGTCGATAATCTGGCGAATCGTCAGCTGACTTTCGGCCAGTTCGGCGTATGGGTCGGACATTTCGCTCACGACGACCGGGAGCAGGTCGTTCAGGAACGGCCGGTCGATGCCGATCAGCCGTCCGTACCGAACGGCACGGCGAAGCAGCCGGCGCAGGACGTACCCCGGCCCTTCGTTGGACGGGAGAATACCGTCGGCCAGCATGAAGCACACCGACCGAATATGGTCGCTGATGACCTTCAGGGCCAGATCCCCGGCCGCCGACGAGCCGTACGCGACGCCGGACAGGTCTGTGACCTTTCTAATGAGCGGCAGGAACAGGTCGGTCTCAAAATCGTTCGTGACGCCTTGGACGAGAGACGTGAGCCGCTCAAGCCCCATGCCGGTGTCGATGTTCTTCCGCGGCAGCGGGAGCATGCTCCCGTCCTCCTGCCGATCAAACTGGGTGAACACGTGGTTCCAAATTTCCAGATACCGGTCACAGTCGCAGCCCGGGTGGCAGTTCGGACCGCAGGAGAACTTCTCCCCCTGATCGTAAAGGATTTCCGAGTCAGGTCCGCAGGGACCCTGAGGGCCCATGAACCAGAAGTTCTCCTCTTCGCCGCAGCGGAGAATGTGATCGTCCGCCAAGCCGATTTCGTCATGCCAGACTTTATAGGCCTCCTCGTCGTCCTTGTAGATCGTGGCGTACATTCTCGATCCGTCAAGGCCGATCACTTGGGTCAAGAACTCCCATCCCCAAGTCAGAGACTCGTGCTTAAAGTAGCCGCCCCAGCTGAAGTTCCCCAACATCTCGAAGAACGTGTGATGGCGGGCCGTGTGCCCAACGTTTTCGATGTCGTTAGTCCGCACGCACTTCTGCGACGTGACGGCGCTCTTGACCGGCGGCTCTTCCAAGCCGAGGTAATACTTCTTAAACGGGACCATTCCGGCTATCGTGAAAAGCAGGCTCGGGTCGTCGGGGACCAGCGAGAAGCTCGGAAAGTGATGTGCGCCCTTGCTGACCCAAAAATCGATGAACTTTCGCCTGATGTCTTTTCCGCTCAAGTATTGCAAGATCGTTGCCTCCTCGTGTTCAGCAGTTCCCGCCGGGCCTCGTCCAGCGACTGTCTGAGCGTTTTCTCTTCCACGCCGGCCAACCGGCCGTCCCTCCATACCCATCGCCCGGAGACCATCGTCCCCCGAACGTCAGCGGACGAGCCAGCGTACACCAGCCATGCCGCTAAATTTTCTTCGTCCGCGCCGGAGTAGTTGAGCCCGGTCAGGTCGACCATCACAGCGTCAGCCTGCCACCCTTCGCGCAGCAGCCCGACGCCCTCGAATCCCAGAGCCTTCGCCCCGCCGATTGTGGCAGCTCTCAACGCCATCTGCGCCCCGAACGTCTCCGGCGTCCCGCGCCCCTTCTGCAGGAGAGCGCACAGCCTCATTTCCTCCCACGGGTCGATCCGGTTGTTGCTCGCCGGCCCGTCAGTTCCAAGCCCGACGGTCAGTCCCGACGCGATCATCTCGCGAACCGGCGCTACCCCGTCGCCGAGCTTCAAATTGCTGCTCGGACAGTGGCAAACCGCGGCGTCCGGCCACCGCGACAGCTCGTCGATTTCGTCCTGCGTCAGCCACACGCCGTGGGCCAAGACGAGCTCTCTGGCCCGGTCGAAGCCGACCATCCTGAGCCACCCGAGCGGGCCGCCGTACTTGGCAAGTCGCTCCCGCTCCGACCGCGTTTCCAAAAAATGGATGTGAATCGGCAGGCCGTCCGCCTGAGCGCTCTGGGCCAGCTGAGCCGCCAGCTCGACGCTCACCGAATACGGGGCATGAGGGCCGTAGAAAACTTTCAACATGCCATCTGAGGCCGCGCGGGCCGTTAAGGTTTTCACCTCGTCTAAGCCCCGCTGAAGCGAGTCGCGGCCCAAAAACGTCACGGCGAGGGCCGCTCGGACGCCAAGCTGCCGGGCCGCGTCCGCCACCTTGTCCATGCGAAAGTACATGTCAAGGAAAGCCGTCTGCCCAGCCTTTGCGGCCTCAGCAATGCCGCAAAGCGCGCCGAGTTCAATCAACTCGGGCGTAAGACGGGCTTCCGCCGGCCAAATGGCCTCCTTGAGCCACCGATCCAGCGGAAGGTCCTCGCCCAGCCCCCGGACCAGCGTCATGGCGAGATGACTGTGGGCGTTGACGAACCCGGGCATGAGGGCCATTAGCCCTCGGCCGCAGATTATCTCGTCCTCTTCGGCAAGTCGGAAATCGACGCTGCCGGGAGACGTTATTTTTTCGACGACCCCGCCGGAAACGAGCAGGTCGGACCGGCACGCCCGGCCTTTCAGCGGGTCGACGAGGTAGAAGTCCCGAAAAAGGGTTTTCACGCCCCCGCCTCGGAGGCACCGCTCTGAAGGGTCCGCCGGGCGCGGCGGGCCGCCTCTGTCAGGGACTCAACCGGGTCGGGAAGGTAGTCCCTGTTTTTGACGATCCAGCGGCCGACGACCAGCAGGTCTGTGACGTCGGCGCTGGAACCGCTGTAGACGATAAATCCTGCCAGATTATCTTCGTCGGCGCCGACGTACTGGGGCCCCGAAAGGTCCACCAGAGTCAGGTCCGCCTGCCAGCCTTCCTCGATCAGCCCGACCCCTTCAAACCCGAAGGCCCGATATCCCGCCAGCGTGGCGCAGTTCAGCGCCGCATGAGCCGGCACGGCGGTCGGGTCTTTCGACGTCCCCTTGTGAATGAGCGCCATCAGTCTCATCTCAGACCAAAGGTCCAGCCGGTTGTTGCTCGCCGCGCCGTCAGTTCCGAGGGCTACCGGAAGTCCGGCGTCCAGCATAGCCGGCAGGGCGGCGACGCCGCTCCCCAACTTGAGGTTGCTTGCCGGGCAGTGGACGACCGTCACGTTGCCGCGACCGGCCAGTTCTTTCATTTCACCTTCGGTCAGCCAGACGCCGTGGGCCAGCACAAGGTGGTCCAACTCGAGCAAACCGGTCTTTTCCAAGTACTCCACCGGTTCCATGCCAAACGTCTTTTTTATGTAGCCCCGCTCCCACTCGGCTTCCAGAAAATGGGTCTGGACGGTCAGTCCGTTCTCTCGGCCAAACCGGGCAATTCGCTCCATGCCGGCCAGCGAAACAGTATACGGGGCGTGGGGGTCCAGATTCAGCCGGGTCAGCGGGCCTCGATACGGCGTCAGGTCCTTTTGAAGGCTGGCGGCCAAAAGTTTGTCGTCCCGGCTGACGACGCCAACCGACAGCGCGCCGCGCAGCCCGACACGCCGCACGACTTCGGCGACTACCTCCATGTGGTAGTACATGTCGGCAAAACAGCCGGCGCCGCTCAGCGCCATTTCAGCCGCCGCCAGTTCGGTACCGGCCCGAACCGTTTGGGGCGTCAGGCGGGCCTCGACGGGCCATATTTTGCGTTCCAGCCATTCCATCAGCGGCTCGTCCTCGCCCAGCCCGCGGAACAGGGACATCGCCGCGTGGCAGTGGGCGTTGGCGAACGCCGGAATGACCGCCGTCCCGTCGTGCCGATCGTCCACACAGTCGTCCGGCTGAGGCTTCAGCGATCCTGCCGGAGCAATCGTCCCGATAACGCCAGCCTCGGTGATTCTCAGGTCAACCCTGCGGGCAGGCCGGAGCCGACCGTCCAGAGCGTAGACGTTTTTGAGCAGGAGGGCCATCAGTCCTCACGCCAGTCGTTCATGTACGCCGTCTGTTCCTCGGTCATCGAGTCAATCAAAACGCCCATAGACGCCAGTTTGGTCTCAACGACGCCCCTGTCGATCTGCTGGGGCACAGCCATCAGTCCGGCGGGGCACTCCCGGCCGTGCTGCCAAGCGTACAGAGCCGACTCCAGCTGAAGGGCAAAGCTCAAGTCCATGATCTCGATGGGGTGGCCGTCGCCGCAGGCCAAGTTGACGAGCCGCCCTTCTCCCAGCAGGTTCAGCCGGCGGCCGTCAGGCAGGACGTAGGTATCCACGCCAGGCTTGGCGCAGACCACTTCTTTCGCCAGCTTCGCCAAGGCCTTCTTGTCAATTTCCACGTCAAAGTGGCCGGCGTTGCCCAACAGCACGTTGTCCTTCATGACGGCCATGTGCTCGCCCCGAATGACGTGAATGTTGCCGGTAAACGTCAGGAAGATATCGCCCAAGGGGGCTGCCTGTTCCATAGACATGACCTGATGGCCGTCCATCATGGCCTCGAACGCCCGGTGAGGCGCCACTTCCGTCACGATAACACGGGCTCCCAGTGCGGAAGCTCTCAGGGCAGCGCCTCGGCCGCACCAGCCGTACCCGACGATCACGACAGTCTTCCCCGCGACCAGCATGTTGGTCGTGCGCATGACCCCGTCCCACACCGACTGACCGGTGCCGTACCGATTGTCGAACAGGTACTTGCTGTCGGCGTCGTTAACCGAGATCACCGGGAACTTGAGAAGGTTCTGGGCCTGCATGGCCTTGAGCCGCTTGACGCCCGACGTGGTCTCTTCCGAGGCGCCTCTGACCTTGCCGATCAGGTTCGGCATCCGGTCGACCAGCGTGGCCACCAAATCAGCCCCGTCGTCGACGATGACGTCAGGCTCGCAGGACAGGACGTCTTCCAGATACGCCGCGTACTCCTGAGGCGTCATGCCGTGATGGCTGAAAACCTCAACGCCCTGCTCGACAAGGGACGCGCAGACGTCGTCCTGAGTGGACAGCGGGTTGCTCCCAGCAGACCGAACCGACGCGCCCAGCCGCTTGAGAGCCAGCAGAAGGCAGGCCGTCTTCGCTTCGAGATGAAGACAGGCGGCTAACGTCGCGCCGGCCAGAGGGGCCTGAGGCTCGTACCGCTCCACGAGAGAGCGAAGAACCGGCATGGCGCGCCATGCCCACTGGATTTTCTGACTGCCCTGAGGAGCTAATTCAACGTTTGCGATTTTATAGCGCATGGAAGACTCTCCTTTCGTCCAACACTTCAGCAAATGTATTCAGTTAACGACTGACAGCGCATCTGCGCCTGACCGTCGGACAACTGCAAAGTGACTCCGTCGCCCGGCGTCAAATCTCCCACCGAGCGCACCGGAACGCCGCCTTTCAGACAAACCGAGTAGCCTCTGGAAAGCACCAGCTGAGGGGACAGCGCTTCGATCGTCGAGCTGATTCCCTGGAGTTTCAGCGCCGCGTGCCTTACTCTGCCCAACGCCGCAGATGATAGCCTGTCGGACAGATCGTCCAGCCAAAGGGCTGAGTTCCTGAGCCGCACAGAAGCCGCGTCAGCGCAGCGTTTTGCAAGTTCTGACAGTCGGTCCCCCTGCTTGCCCAGCCTCGCGCGGACGAGGCTTTTCAAGTGAGAGCCGGCGGCACTCAGCTGGTTTTCAAGTTCCCGCGCGTCGGGAAACAGCCGTTCCGCCGCCGCGGACGGCGTGGGGGCAAACTGGTCGGCCGCCCTGTCACAGAACGTGCTGTCCACGTCGTGACCGACGCCTGACATGACCGGTATCGGGCTGCGGGCCACCTCGCGCACCAACCGCTCGTCGTCGAACGGGTTGAGGTCATCCCTGCTTCCGCCGCCCCGAACGATCATGACGGCCTGCACGCCAGGCAGGAGGTACGCCCGGTGAAGCGCCCGAATGATCGAGTCGGGAGCGTCGACGCCCTGAACGAGGCACGGGACGACCGTCAGCGAGGCTTGGGGGAACCGTTTTTTCATGACGTTTTCCACGTCATGGACCGCCGCGCCGGTCGGCGACGTGACGACCGCCACTAATAGAGGCAGTTCCGGCATCGGGCGCTTGCGCTCCGGCGAGAACACGCCGTCCCGTAAAAGCCGCTCTTCCAACGCGCGCCGTGCCCGCTGAGCCGCGCCGGCACCAACCGGGAACAGCCGCGTCGCGTACAGCTGAACCTGTCCTCGGTCAGCGTAGAACCCCACCTGCCCGATCAGCCGGACTTGGTCTCCCACTTGAGGGACAAACGTCATGTATTGGGTCCAGCTCTGGAACATGACGCAGGGGATCCTCACCAGCCGCCCTCCAGTTCGGTCAAACGTCTTCTCGGCCAGAGAAAAATACGCGTGTCCGCTGGCTTGGTGCATTTTGAACTCGGTCAGCTCGCCTTCAACGACGACGCGCCGAAACTGGGGGTTCTCGTCGATCGCCTGCTTGATCAGGCCGACCAGCTCGCTGACCGTCATGACCTGCGAAGGGGCCTGAAGTTCCCGGTCCGTCATTGCCCCGCCCCTCTCATGATGGAACCGATGACCCCGTTGACGAACTTGGCGGACTGCTCGCCGCCCATGGCCTTGGCCAGAATGACCGCCTCGCTGGCCGCAACCGCGTCGTTCACCGAGCCCTCGACCCGGGACTCGAAGAAACACAGCCGAAGGATTGCCCGGTCAACGCCGTCAAGACGCGGCAGACGCCAGCCGCGCAGGCACGGGGCGATGAGAGAGTCCACCTGATCGAGATGGGACCACACCCGCTCGGCCCACTGAACCGCCGCGCCGCAGTCTTCCGCGCTGATGGCAGGAAGCTGAGAGGCCGTCTCGTCGTCGATCTCCAGCTCGTCGCCGTGGAACCCCAGAAGCTCCCAGTCGTCCGCCAGAAGCCGAAGCGTCCCGGCAGGATCGGCCGAGCTGTCCAGAGCGAACAGGGCTTGAACGGCCAAGAAACGCCGCAGGTGCTGCTTTTGACTCGAAATATTGCCCTTCGATTCGGTTGTCATTTGAAATATCTCCTTGGCGGCGTCGTGGCCAAACGCTTCAGTTTTTCAAGTCCTCCCCGGCGCAGAAGCCAATGGGAAACCCACCAAGCGGCTCCGCACAGGGCCCAGAAGACGACCGATCGATGAAAAGTCATCATCACCGGCGCCAAAACGGCCGCGGCCGTCAGCGTCCAAAACAGCGGGCGTTCCACAAGGCGGGCGGTCGACCGCCGCAACTCTTCCATTTCCTCGTCTGAGGTGGTCCGCACCCATTGAAGCCTGGGCATGGACACGCCGAGCATTTTCAGGTCGCTGACGATGGCCTGGGCGCGCTGCTGGTCATCCCACCGGTTCCACCGGCTTCGGCGGTCAGTGATCAGCACTAGGCAGAGCCTGTCGTGGCGTCGGAACCGAAGCGACGTGCACGCCACGCTCCGAGGCAGGTGACGGGCCACCAAATCGGTCATCGTTTTCGTCGACACGCTGATAGAACCTATCGGCGTCTGATCGAAGAGCAGCTCCACTGACGCACCTCCTGTTCGGCCCGCGGCGCGGGAAGAAAAGATAAAGAAGTCGGCTCGGCCTTCAGGACGAGCCGGCTTCCGCCACTGGTCTCAGATGTCTGACGTCTCGCCGGCAGGTTCAGCCGGCGTTTGATTCTCGTCAGTCTCGAAGAAAATCCCTTGGACGTGAATGTTCACGGCTTTCACCCGGTAGCCGGTCACCCGCTCGAGCTCCCGCTTGAGAAGTTCCTGAACGTCCCAAGCTAAGTCGGGGACGCGGACTCCCCATCGGACAAGCAGGTAAGCGTCAACCGTGATGACCGGCTCTTTCCCGCTCTCGTCGACGGAAACCCGCAGACCCTCCACGCTTTTTCGGCTGAGCCCCAGAACGGACGAAAGCCCCGTGCTCGCCAGCCGGATATCCGTCGTGGTTCCCAGCGCCTTGCGGGCCAGATCCAGCAGGACGTCGTCGGACAGGTGGAGCTCGCCTTGGGGATCAGACGCCTGAAGCTCGTCCTTGGCTTCGGCCAAGGCTTCGTCCAGGTCAAACTCTTCCCTTTTCGTCAGCCGAGTCGTCCCTGGGGTCTCCGGCACGGCGTCACTCATCTTCCGGCGCTTCGGCCATCACGGCCACCGGCGCATCGCAGCCAGGACACCGGACCGCCCCGTCTTCAATCAACGACGGGTGGTAGAAAAAATGGGTACCGCAGGAGGTGCAGCAGGCCTCTTCGAACTCCTGATCAAGCTCGTCGGCGTTCGGTTCGCCGTCCGTTTCCTCGAAGTGTTCCGCCAGCTCGTCCACTTGGGCATCCAGTCCGTCAAACAGGGAGTAGAGTTCCCGACAGTCCTCGGTTCGCTCCTCGGTTTGGCGTCTCAGGTCGTCCAACTCGTCGCCCAACGCTTCCAAGGCGGCCAACAGGGCCGACTGAGTCGGCGAGACCGGCGTCTTTTGACCGTCCAGCAGTCCTTTTAAATAGGCGATCCGTTCTCGGGCACTCACAGAAGCTCCCCTCCTTTTTATCCGCCGGCTGGGGCGGAAATCTACTTTTTAGCCCGCTCGATGTATTCGCCGGTTCGGGTGTCAACGACGACTGACTCGCCCGACTCGACGAACATGGGAACGTTGACGACAAGCCCGGTTTCCATGGTCGCCGGCTTGCCGCTCCCCGAAACGGTGTCACCCTTGAAGGCCGGCGCCGTCTCGGCGATTTTAAGCGTCACGCTGTTGGGCAGCTCAATGCCCATGATGCGCCCTTCAAACAGGTCGAGCCGCACTTCCAGATTGTCAATCAAATAATGGAGCGCCGAGCCGAGAACCTCTGCGGGCAGAGAAATGTGGTCGTAGGTCTCCATATCCATGAAGACGTAGCTGTCGCCCTCTTTGTAGATGTACTGCGCGGGCTTCTCTTCAAACACGATCCGCTCGAACCGCTCGCCGGCCCGGAAGCCGTTCTCGACGATCGAACCGGTGTCGATGTTGCGAAGTTTCGTCTTGACGACGGCTCCGCCCCGCCCCATCTTGTGGTGCTGGTAATCGACGATTTCCCACATTCCGTCCTGCCATCTGATCTTGAGTCCCACGTAAAACTTACTGGTATCGACAACTTGTGCCATAAAACAACCTCCATGTCAGCTGATGAACCTTTGGACTATGAACCAGTATTTGATTTTAGTTGTACGTCCTTTCGTTTGCAACCGAAAGACGGCGTGCCAGTGTCTCAGGAGCCCAGAAGCACGATTCTCTTATGATATAATACGCCAAATTGGAGTGCCTTTCTCTTCATTGAGCGCTCCTGTTCCCGCGCCCGCGCGCAAAAGCGCCGCCGGTTTCGGGAACCTTTTGAGGATGTGGTAAATATGACCCAGTTTCAGTGGGCCCTCGCTTTCGCCCAAATCGCAGGCGGGCTGGGCCTGTTTCTTCATGGCTTGGAGTTCAGCGCCAGGGCGTTCCGCAAAGGGCTCGGCGCGGCGGCGAAGGACTTAATGACGCTGATCTGCCAGCGGAAGGGCTACGCGTTCTCCTTCGGCCTGGTGCTGGCGCTGCTCACTCAGAGCACGACCGCGGCCACGTCATTTGCTGTCGGCCTGGTTGACCTGGGAATGATCCCTTTTGCCGGGTCGCTCTTGGTGATGATGGGCGCGAGCGTCGGGACGACGTTCATCATCTTCCTCCTGTCGATGAACATGACCGTCTGGTCGCCGCTCGGCCTAGCGCTGGGCGTGGCTCTGGCAAAAACAGGACGCAGCCGGGCCGTCAAGGCCGGGTACCTCATTCAGGGCGTGTCTCTGGTCCTGATGGGCATGGAGCTGATCGGCATGGGCGTGGCGCCGCTCCAACAGGCCGGCGTCTTCGAGCATTTTCTCATGTTCGGCGCTGGACGTCCCGTCCTGATGTTCGTCATCGCCCTGCTGCTCACGGCCCTCGTCCAGAGCAGCGTTCCGGTGCTCGGGTTGGCCGTGACTTTAGCCTCCGCCGGCGCGTTCCCCGCTGAGGCCGTCTTGGCTGTGGTCCTCGGCTCACGAGTGGGCAACTCCGCTCTGGTGCTGATCACCGGGCTGGGAGCGCGGAAAAACGCCAGAGCCCTCGCCTTGGCGACGGTGATCTTCCGAGTCGCCGGCGTTTTAATCGTCCTGCCGATCGCCGGGTCGCTGATGAGGTTTCTTGCAGGACACGTCGCCGGCGTGGCCAGTCAGGTGAGCTGGGCCCAGTTCGCCGTCGGCTGGCTCAACGTCGCCGTCGTGCTCCCGTTCACCTGGCTCTTGGGCGCGGCGGCCCAACGATTAGCAGGATCCGAAGAGGACTTCGGTACGCCCAAGCTGATCGACAGCTCCAACGTTCCTCTGCCGGCTTTGGGGATCCCGCTGCTGGCCCGGGAGATGACCCGACTCGCCGGCTTTGTGGACGAAATCGTCTTTTTATGCACCACTCCGGTTCAGCCCCAATACCGAAACCGGCTGAACGCGCTGGCGTCGGGCGTGCCGGAACTTTTTTCAGCCTGTCAGAATTACCTGTCCGCCCTCGACAGCGACAACGAGGACCCTCAGCTGCGGCGGGAGCACGTCGCGTTGGCCTATTCGCTGACTGCACTGGGCGACCTGTGCCGCGCGCTGATCGACGACTTTGTCCCCTTAAGCCCCAGCCTGATCGCCGCCGGAACGGCGGAGACCCGATCCGGCGAGCTGTGGCGTCAGCTGCCCGACCGAATGATCGAGCTGATACGAAACGCGCTGGCCGCCTTTGCCCTCGACGAAGGGGCGATGTTCCGAGCCACGATGGAGAGCAAAGACGAGTACCGGCGGCTGACCTTGGCGCTCCGCACCCAGATGGCCGGCGAGACGTCCCGGGACGGAAAGAACTTCAACGGCGAGCAGGTGCTCCTCGCCTGCGACCGAATCGCCCGAGCCTGCGCCGAGCTGGCCCGCGGCGGCGCCGTTAAGGCCCGGCTGCGGACGTCCGACGACGCGGCGGCCCTGACGGCCGATTTTTAACCCGAGGTGACTGATATGAGCTTTTTTAAACGGAAGGCCGACGCGGAGCCTGCCAACGATTGGCAGTCCCTCCTGTTCGCCCGAGACAGAGAGGAGCTGGCAAGTCAGCTCCAGACCATGGCGGACGCGGCGGTGAGCATGGTAAAAAACGCGATGGCGGCCCTGCAGAAGCGCGACGAACAGTTGGCCCGACAGGTGATCAACTCCGACGGAACTGTTGACGATCTGGAGATATCCATCGAGAACCTGTGCCTTCGCGCCTTGGCGATGAGACAGCCGGTTCGGGAGGACCTGCGGTTCGTCTTCTCGGTGCTGAAAACCATCACCGACTTGGAACGGATCGGCGACCAAGCCGTGAACATCGCCCAGCGGACGCTGAAGATTCACGGGCCGTTCATCAAGCCGCTCGTCGATCTGCCCCGTATGGGCCAGTTGGCCGAAGAGATGGTTCGCCACGCCGTGGATTCGCTGATTCACGAGAACGCGCCGGAGGCTCAGGAGGTCATCGAAGGCGACGACGCAGTTGATGACCTGAACGACCGCATCTACGACGACCTGATCGAGATGATGAGGCGTCATCACGAGGACGACCAGCTGGTCGATCAGGCGACCCAGCTCATCATCACGAGCCGAAACTTGGAGCGAATCGGCGACCACGCCTGCAACATCGCCGAGCGGGCGTGGTACACTGTGACTGGAGAGCGCTTTCAGCTGGAACATCACCGCCGCGGTATTCCAGAGCCGCCAGACGGAGCAGACGGGCAGCCCTCCTGATACGGGAACAGCCAACGGAAAGAGAGAGGAACGATGCAGGCTTTAGGACCAATCATTGCCCTGATGCTGATCATGTCGCTGGGGTGGTTCATCAAACAGAAGGGCTACTTGGACGAGCACACCGAGGGGAAGATTAACTGGCTTCTCTTTCGAATCCTCATGCCGTGCAGCATTTTTTCCGCCGGCATTCGTTTCCGCGCCGACCTGATCGGCGGGTGGAACTTCATGTTGGCCATTTACTCGTCGTTCATCTTCGTCATGATTCTCTCCCTCGTGCTCAGCCGACTGAGAGGCTTAACGCCGGAGCGAACGGCGACGAGCGTCATGATGTCCATTCGAGGGAACGTGCTGTATGTGGCCCTGCCTCTTCTCGTCCTTTACATCGGCGAGCAGGGGAAAGAGATGATCGCGCTTTACGTCGCGGTGGGCATGCTGTTCTACAATTTCTTCCCAATCTTGGCCGCGCAGATCTGCCTTGCCGGGCGGCTGAGCTGGAAAAAGCTCCTCTCGTCACTCGTCGCGTCGTTGAAAAACCCCGTCTTGCTCGCCGGGTTCGCCGGCATTCTGTGCGCCATAGCCGGCCTCGTACGCTTCATTCCCCAGCCGGTCCTTCAGGCGATCAACATGCTGTCCCAATCGGCTACCGGCTTAGCACTTCTCGTGATCGGCGCGTCGCTGGAACTTTCGCGGCTCCGAACCGACCTGAAAGTCTGCTGGATCGACGTCATGCTGAAGGTCGTCGTCCTGCCAGCGTGCCTGTGTCTGGCCTTTCACATCTGGCCGCTCGCAAGCCGCGAGGGCATGATCGCCGCGGTGATCATCTCGTCGGTGTCTCACGCGTTTAACTGCTACATCTTCGCCTACGGCATGGGAATGGACTACCGATACGCCTCAAGCACTCTGGCCTGCGCCACCGTTCTGGGGCTCGGCACCACGGCCGTCTGGCTGGGAATAGCGCCAGTCTTGGTGCCCTGAAAAGAATAAAAAAGAGGTCTGCGCTCACGATTGAGCGCAGACCTCTTTTTTTATTCGGCTAACGTGCCGGAAGCAGCGTCGGAATGACCACCATCACCACCTGACTGCGAACCGATCGACGCCGCGATGACCTGAACAGGGAACCGAGAAGCGGCAAATCCCCGAGGACTGGAATACGCTGCGTCGTCTTCGATACCGACTCTTTGAACAGGCCGCCGACCACGAAGGGCTGACCGTCCAAGACCCGAACCGACGATGAGACTTCCCTCTCGCTGATCTGCGGGACGTCCTCGCCGAGGCCGCCGCGCTTCCACTGGACGATCTCGCCGGTTTTAAGCGCCATGGATATGGTCATTCCGCCCTCGCTCCCCACTCGAGGGGTGACTTCCAGACGGGGGCCGACCTCTTCGTCGCTGTAGCCAGGATTGCCCGCGTCGTCGCGCCAGCTCACGTACTTGACCCGGTCGACCAGTTTAATCGTCGCCTTGTGCCCGTCAAGGACGACGACCGTCGGATCGGCCAAGACTCGAGCCTTTCCCTTTTCAACCAGCCCGGCAATTCGGGCGTCCAACATCCGCGCGACGGTCCCGGCGCCCTGCGCCGTACCCGACGATGGCGCTAACGGCGAGGAGCTGTCAAAGAAGCCCAAGCTGGCGACGCCGGACGAAAATGACAGCCACCACTGGTGGTACACCGCCTGAAGGACCGATTCCATTTCGCTCGTCGCGTCGTCGTTGACCTCAATGATACGGGCCTTGATCATCACCTGATCAGCCGGCTCGTCCAACTGGGCCAGGAGCTCACGAACCTGCTCCTGTTGGGCCGGCGTTCCCTTCACGTAAATTCGGTTCCGGCGCTCATCCACCGAGACGGCGTCGTCGCCGACCAAGCCGACAATCGACTTGACCAGCGCGCCAGTCTTCCCCGGATCAGCCCAAAAGACGTCGTAGCTTTTCAGCCCGTTCTTTCCCAGTCGGGCGGCCAGAACGGACCGCGGGCCGACGAGAATCGTCGAGCCGATCTTCGCCCAGCCGTACCCGGCCGAGGCGGTGATCAACTCTAAAGCCTCCTGGGCCGTCACGTCCCGCAGGGAGAGCGTAACCGTCGGGCTCGTTTCCGGCTCGTCAACGATGATGCTGCACTTCAGCCCCTCGGCGGCCAACCGCAGGGCGTCGGCTACCTTGACTTCCGTCAGGCTCATCGTCAGCCGTTTCTCCTTTTGACCGGCCGGCTTCGCGCACCCGGCCGAAGGAGCGCCTTTTTTCCCCGCGGACTCCAGCTTAACGTAGGCTTTTATCCCGCCGGGGTCGGACTCGAGTTTTTTCAGGACCATCGGAACTCTCGTTCGGATGAAAACGTCGGCCCCGCCGTCTTTGAGTTCCGCCGAAACTCCCCAAAGAAGCGGCGGCGTCAGAATATCGCCCGTCAACTTGAGGGCACAGCTTGGGAAACGCAGTTTCACGCCGTCCGGCCCTTGGCTCACGACGGCCGGGCGTGGCAGGTCTTGGCCGGTAAACCACGCTTCAACCAGCCGATCGCCGCCCTGCTCGATCCGAACGCCGCGAAGACACGCGGCAAAACTGGCTGAAGTAAGACACAGAAGGGCGAACAGGGCTGAGACTACCCGGCGCATGTCACCGTCCTCCTTTTTCAAGCCGAAGCGTGAACGCTTCGCCGTTTCGTCGGCACTTAATCCACCCGTCGCCGATCGCCGTCACGGTCAGGCCGCCAGCCTGACCGCCCGGAGGAAGCAGCCGCGTCTCGCCCTGAATCTGCACGAGGGCAACCCGGCGGGGACCGCTGATGAACACGCCAAGGAGCCGGGCTGGAACCGCTTCTTTGGGCAAAGCTGCCTCGTCGGGAATGCTCCAAAAGACCGGCGCGACAGGCGGCAAACTCCGCCTCCTGTTCAGCGCCTCGGCCAAACGGGCGGCGAGCCCGTCGTCGAGCTCCCTTTCTTCGCTCCTTTCGGCTGCGCCCTGAAAGGCCGCAGCCGGCAGGTCGATTCGGGCGTTCCACAGAAGAGCCGCCCCGGCGGCCACGGCGATGAGAAGACCTCCGAAGCTTTTCATCCCTCATCCTCCGGGGCCTCGATGACGACCCGCAGTATTCCCTCGCCTGGAGCTTCCGGCGTCTCAAAAAACTCAGCCTGCCTCACCAACGAGGCCGGACAGTTCCGCTCCCAGTCGTCCAGCCACTTCAAGAGCCCGTCGGCTCGGCCCTTCAGGGAGAATGCCGTCAGACCTTCCGTCCGTTTCGGAGCTGAAAAAACCGTCAGCCCCTTTTCAGCCGCCGACGGCGAAACGACCGTCAGCGCCGCCTCGCCTTCCGGGCCGAGCGGCTCCGCGGCCAACTTGTCTAAAATTTTCTGCGCCTCATCGGCCCGGCTCGAGAGCCGGGCGACTTGGGCCTGACAGGCAAACAGCTTTTCTGCCGCCGCGTCGCGCCGCTTGGCTAAGTCGGCCAAATAGGCCCGAAAGGCCCAAACGCCGGCCAACTGGACGACAGACAGAAGCAGCAGAGCCCCGATAAGCCTCGGCCTCATGGACTGTTCCTCCGCCCGTCAATCCCCCACAAGTCCCGGCGGGACGACTGGCTTTCCCGGTGCGGCGCTGAAAACGTCCAATCCGGGACCGTCAAAAGATCTTCCGACAGCTGATAGACCTTTTCGCCGTCCGAGCTTCGGACGACAAACTTAGCCGCGTCCCCTTCGATTCGGGCATAGTGAAGCCCTGTTCCCTGCGGAAGTCTCCCGGCAAACTCGGAGAGGATCAGCGCCATCGGCTTTTCCAGCCGCTGGGCTATCCGCTCATACAGGTTAAGACGGGCGGCGTACCGCTCGTTGTCCTTTTCAAGCTCTGATGACCGAGCCAAGCAAGCCGCAGTAGCCGCCTCAAACCGCACCAGCTCGCCGCCCGCAGTCTGCCAAGCCCGCCATCCCGTCACGCCGGCGATGCCGCAGGACAGAAGCCACAGGCCGAGGAACAGGAGGACCGGCGAGCTCAAGAGCTGGGTCGGTTTGACCAGATTGACGGCGGTTTTCATGACATCCCCCACATCGCGAGGCCAAAGGCCGCTATCGAGAGCCCGTCGTCAGGCGGCGGGCTGCCGTCCCAGCAGTCGGACAGGCTCACAGGACGCGCCCGCAGGCCTGAGGCGCTCAGGGCCTTAGCCAACGGATCTCGGCCTTCGCCGAGCGTGAAACAGAGCGTCCCTTTCAGCGGTGAATACCGCTCGGTCAGGTACTCCACCGTCCGCAGCGCCTGCCTGACGATCTGACCGTCATCGTCCGCCCCGTTGTCCGTGGCCCTGAAAAAAATCGGCTCGCCCTTCCACAGTTGAGCGAAAAGGATCGCCCCGCCCAACCGGCAGACGAACAGCGCGCCGCCGGCCGACGACAGGTCGGCAAACGGCCGGACGACGGCTATTTCAAGGGGCTCGACGGCCCGCACTGGGACGGCCTTTTCAGCCCTCGCGAGAAAACCGCATACCGATTCGCAGTCCGCTTGGGCGGTCAAGCAGAATTGTTTTCCGCCCAGGTCAACCGGCTCCGTGCAGTTCGGGCCGACCGCCCCGGAACTCACGTCAAACCGCGTTCCCCCCACTGGCCAGCCAAAAACTATTTTCGCGCCGCCGGACGCGGCCCGCTTGACTTCTCCCCAATCGGCTTCCGAGGTGAGAACCGACGGCTTGAGAAGCCGAACTTCTTTCGTTTTCACCTGACGGCTTCTGACGTCGATTTGGCCGCGAAAGACCGTCGTCCCCCTATCGTCCGATGCCGCGCCGACGCGATCGGGGCTCCATAGGCTCATCTGTCCCGCCCCGCGCGCCGAACGGCGGCCAACTTTTCCGGCTCGCCCGGAACGTCAAGAACCGCTTCGACTGTTTCGGACGTCAGACGAACGGAAGCGCTCTGTCCCGCCCACGTTCCCGACCGTCCGGTCACGACGGCGGAGAACAGCGCGTCAAGCCGAGCTGACCGAGCGGCCGCGTCAACTGTCACGGCGTGAATTCGCTCACAGGCCCACCAGACCGGAAACCCCGCTCCGGCAGCCAACGCCAAAGCGACGAGGACTTCCGTCAAAGTAGTCCCCCGCCGTCTCATCAGCTCAGCCCTTCCACGGCCGAAACGAGCGGCGCAAAAATTCCCCACGCCACAAAGGCCGTCACGGCTCCGGCGGCGAGGATAACCGCCGGTTCAAGAATTTTCATCGCCATGGCGCTCCGTCCTTCCTGCTCCTGTGCCAACAAGTCGGCCAGCCGTTGGAGGCTTTCAGCCAGACAGCCGGTCTGCTCGCCTACCTTCAAAATTCCAACCGCCCACGGGCCGATGACTTTTTCGCCGCTCAGCGCGTCCGACAGGGACATACCGGCTGAAACTCGGTCCCGCGCTCGGCTTAAAGCCTGACAGACAGCTGCGCGGCCGCTCGCCCGGCCGGCCAGTCCAAGCGCCGTTCTCATTTCAACCCCGGCGGCGAGAGAACCGGCCAGCACCGCCGTGCTTCGGGCCAACGCCGCCGCCCTTCGCCACGGGCCCGAAAACGGCAGGCGGTCGCATATTTTCTCCCACCAGTCGGTCACGCCCTGCGGCAAAAGTCGCCGGCGGGCCAGCAGGGCGACCGTCCCCAAAAGCAGAATGACGACGGGCAGGGCAACCGCGAAAGCCGGCCCGACGGACATTAAAAACCGCGTTGCCTGAGGCAGTTGGACGCCCAACCGCTCGAACGCCTGACGGAACCGCGGCAGGACGACGCCTCCCATAACGGCGGTAACAACTCCGGCCAACGCGAGGACAAACGCCGGGTAAACCGACGCCGAGACGGCGGCGCTCCGAAGTTTCTGTCGGCGGCACCGCACGTCAGCCGCTTGGTTCAGAGCCTGAACCAACGCGCCGTGAGCCTCGCCGGCCCGAACCAAGGCGACTGTCACAGGGTCAAATTCGTTCTCCCGCTCCAAAGCGTCAGCAAACGAGAAACCGCTCAGCAGGGACCGCCGAAGTCGGGACGCCAAGGCCCCGCCGACCGGCAGATCTTTCAGCGCTTGGTCGACCGGCACGCCGCAGGATAAAAACTGCGACAGGGCCTGCAAAAACGCCGTCCGTTCGGCGCCGGAGATCCGAGAGCGCCAACGCATCACTGGCCGTCAGGCGTCGAGAGCAGGGCGTCTTCCATCGTGACAAGCCCCTGCGACGCCAGCTCCAGCGCTTGATCCCGAAGCGGTTTCACGCCCCGTCGTGCCAGAAGTCGGCGGACTTCAGTCAGCCCGTCCGGCCCCATGACGAGGTGGCGGACGGCGTCGTCCATCTCCAGAATTTCAAAAATCGCCGTCCTTCCTCGATACCCTGTTCCGCCGCAAGACGGACAGCCGACCGGCGTCCAGCAGGCCGAACTGGCGCTTTGACGGCGGCAGTGAGGGCACAGAAGTCGGAGCAGCCGCTGAGCGACGACCGCTTTGACTGACGCGGCCACAAGCCACACCGGAACGCCGATTTCAATCAGCCGCCACAGGGCTGACGCCGCGTCGGCCGTGTGCAGCGTGCTGAACACCAAATGACCGGTCAGAGCGGCCCGCGTCGCCAACTGGGCCGTCTGAGGATCGCGGATCTCGCCGACCATAATCACGTCTGGATCCTGACGAAGCATCGCTTTCAGAACTGACGAAAACGTCGCCCCAGCGGCCTCGTTGATCTGCACTTGGTTGACGCCGGGCAGACGGTATTCTATCGGATCCTCAACGGTCAGGACGTTGAACGAGTCCCGATCAATTTCTTTTAACAGCGCGTACTGGGTCGTCGTCTTGCCGCTGCCGGTCGGCCCGGTGCTGAGCACCAGCCCTGACGAGAGCGACGTCAGAGCACGAAGGGCTCGTCCGACCGCCTCGCCGCCGCCCAGCCGGCCAATCGTCAGCCCGCCGGCCGACGTCAGCAGACGGGCGGTCAGCTTTTCGCCCCAAAGCGTGGGCAGGGTTGATATCCGCACGTCCACGGCGGACTGACCGACCGTGACGCTGAGCCGACCGTCCTGAGGGCGCCGTCGCTCGGCGATGTCTAAGCCCGATGTCAGCTTCAGCCGGCTGAGCAGGTTTTCGTGAAGCCGCCGAGGAATGAACGAGACGAGCCTGAGCCGGCCGTCAACCCGAAAGCGTATCCGCGCGTCGCCAGAGCTCGGCTCAAAGTGAATATCCGAAGCCCCCTCGCCGCAGGCCCAAGAAAAAATCAGGCCCGTCAGCTCGGCAAGGGCCCCTTCATTTTCCGACGCCGCGTCCTCCACGGCGGACACGAAGGCCAGATGGCGAGGAAACTCGGCGGCGAACCACTCGTCACTCACCCGAACGGTCTCAACCGGCCCGCGCCATTCCCTTTCCAGCCGGTCGAACTGAGGCAGCTGGAGCGGTTCGGCGGGCGCTGCAAAAAGAGTCCGACCGTCTGACCGCAGCGGGACCACCCGAAGGCTCTCGCAACAGTCCCGCGACAGAGCAAGCCGCACTTCCCCAGAAACGCCCATCTCGTTTTGACCGTTCATCGGCTCCTCCGTCATCGTTTCACCCTGTACAGCCGGCGGATCTCTTCGCCGCTGGTACCGATGGACACCAGCTCTTCCCATTCCTGACGTTCCTTCGTCGCCTCGACGGTGCCGGTCACTCGAATAACATAGAGCTTTCGGCCCGGTTCAAGTTCCTGAGCCGACCAGTCGGGCGGCCATAAGACTGCTTGGTCGGCAACGCTCCCGGAGGTCACGGCGTATAGGGGCCAGAAAACTTCCGCCTTCCGGTTCACGCCGCCGGAAACTTGGCTGGCGATCTCCGATGGAAGGGACAAGCGCAGCTTTTCAAGCCCATTTCCAGCCGCCACCGCGGGCCGCTCGCCGCTTGCCGGTCCTGGCCGTTCGGCGATAAGCCACCGCTCGGCCAGAGACAAACCGTCTTGGCACGAAAGGAACAGTTCCGCGCCGTTTTTCTCCTGCCGCCAAATATCCGCGGCTTCTTGGCCCCACCTGAGGGACGAATAACAGGCCGCCGACGCGACGGCCAGCGCGACGAGAACAAGCGGCAGGGCAAAGCCTTTCCGGTTCATCTTTCGATCCTCCAAGACCGCCCTCGGACCGCCCCGCCGGCTTTGATGAAAAGCTCAACTTCACCGCTTCCAGCGCGGAACCAACAATCCTGGACGCCCGAAAACAGGACTTGATTGCCCGAACCGTCCTGATAATTCACCCGAACGGCGCCGTCCTCAAACCAGAGTTCGACCGCCACGAGACGATACCAGTCCGCCGCGGCGGGAAAGACGGCGTCGCGAGCCGTCAGAGCCCGAGCCGACAGGAACGTCGTTTCGCCCTGAAGAAAGACCGGAACGTTCATCCCCGGCACGAGCGCCCAACGGGACGGATGAGAGACCCCAGCGCCTTCAAAAACTAACCGACCAGCATGACGCCAGTCGAACAGCTGTCCGGCCCGCGCCCAACAGTTTTCCGTCCCGGCAACGCCAGACCGCCGAAGGGCGGTGACCAACCGAACCGCGTTGCCCGCCGTGCCGTCAGGCAAGGGAACAAAGCCTCCCAGACGCTTGCGCCCGACCGTCACGGGTCTTCCCCACCCCGACCAACGAGGCTCATGGCCGGCGACGCGAAATAGCCCACGCTCCCACCGGCTCGGCAATCCCAAGCCGCTGTTGGAGACCGCCGACTCCATCCAAGCGACGACGCTCGAAGCCGTCCGGCTCCCTCGGACGGGATCGGCGCTCGTCAACCGACAGAAAAGGGCCCCGCTCACAAGGGCGCCAGTAGCCCACAGCAGAGGAACGGCGGCTGACAGCGCGACGAGTACCTCAACGAGAGTGGTCCCGGCTCTTCTCATCGCCCCTCCTTGTCTCTCCAGCGATCTCATTACACAATTTCTTTTATCATATTTATTGCTTATCTTTCAAGTAATTCTTTTCACCCAGCGAGCGGCTCTGAGAACGAACGACTCGCCACTTCATCTCTCAACTGCCGCGTTTAGCCCTGCCAGATCGGCCAATATTCTTCTGCCGAACGGCTTCTCCGGTCGCAAATCGGGTGTTTTACGTATATTATTTCGCGGGCCTGACTTTAGGATAGTAAATAAATGCTAATTCATTTATAAATATAAAATATATATTTGTTTATTATTTGAACTTATCCTAATAGGTTTTCGAGCATATTTTGCATGCCTCGCCTGAAAGAGGTGTATACGATGACCTAATTCCTACTGATATCTCGCCAAATTTGCTCCCCTCGGAAATAACTCAGACGTTTTTAAAGACTGGAGGGATAACATGAACTGCTCGGACCTTTTTTCAATTCTCTGCCGTTCCGCCGCAGCTGCGGCCCTTCTTTGCTGTGCCGCACAACCAGCGGCCGCGAAGGATTCTCTGATGTCGTTTGACCCCAATTACTACCCGTATCCGGCGCGGCGCAACGTCGTCTACGGTTCCAGAGGTATGGTCGCCACGTCCAACCCGCTGGCGGCACAGGCCGGACTGGAGATCCTTAAAAAGGGCGGCAACGCCGTTGACGCTGCAATTGCTACTGCAGCGGCTCTGACGGTGGTCGAGCCTACCAGTAATGGACTGGGCAGCGACAACTTCTCGATCCTCTGGGTGAACGGTCAGATGTACGGCATCAACGGCAGCGGTCGGGCTCCCAAGGCCCTAACTCTGGACGCCTTCAAGGACCTCAAGACCATCCCCGAGTTGGGTTGGAAGGCTGTTACGGTACCGGTAGCGCCGAAGACCTGGGCCGTCCTGTCCCAGCGGTTCGGGAAGCTGCCTCTTTCTGACGTTCTCGCTCCGGCGGTGTCGTACGCTCGAGACGGATTTACCGTCCAGCCTACAGTGGCGTACTACTGGAACCGCAGCGCGGATAAATACATCTCCCATTCGCCCGAGGAGTGCCGGGAATGGCGGAACGTTTTCGCCCACGATGGGAAGGCCCCGCACGCCGGCGAACTGTGGAAGCTGCCTGATCACGCCCGCACGCTGGAGCTGATCGGCAAGACGAACGCCGAGGCGTTTTACACCGGCGAGATCGCAAAGAAGATCGCCGCGTTCTCCAAGGCAACCGGCGGTTACATCACGGAAGAAGACCTGGCAGCCGTGGAGCCTGAGTGGGTCACGCCGCTTCACGTCAACTACCGGGGCTACGACGTCTGGGAACTGCCGCCCAACGGTCAGGGGATCACAGCCCTGATGGCGCTGAATATCCTGAAAGGCTACACGTTCACTAACCGCGGCCCTGAGACGGCTCACCTTCAGATCGAGGCAATCAAGCTGGCCTTTGCTGACGCGATGAAATACGTGGCAGACCAGCGCTTCTCCAAGGTCCCAGTGGCGGAGATGATCTCCGACGAGTACGGAGCAAAACGGCGCGGGCTGATCACCGATCGGGCTCAGGTTCCTGAGGCTGGCAATCTGGAAACGAGCGGCACAGTCTATCTTTGCACCGCTGACGGCGAGGGGAACATGGTGTCGTTCATCCAGAGCAACTACGGCGGGTTCGGGTCAGGCGTCGTCGTTCCCGAAACCGGCATCTCTCTGAACAACCGAGGCCGTGGGTTCTCGCTTGATCCCAACCACGCCAACGTCCTCGCGCCGGGCAAGCGCCCTTACAACACCATCATTCCGGGTTTTCTGACCAAGGACGGCAAACCGGTCGGACCGTTTGGGGTCATGGGCGGTTTTATGCAGCCGCAGGGACACGTACAGGTCCTGATGAACGCCATCGACTTCGGCATGAACCCCCAACAGGCGCTGGACGCGCCGCGCTGGCAGTGGTCCAATGGGCTGACGGTCGACGCCGAGACGTCGTTCCCTGCCGAAGACGTCCGCAAGCTCCAGAGAATGGGCCACGACATTCGGTACAACACGCTGGAAGGGACGTTCGGCCGGGGACAGATCATCTGGCGCACCGACGACGGCACTCTGGTCGGCGGCACTGAGTCCCGGACCGACGGGTGCATCGCCGCGTGGTAACACCTGCTTGGGATAGAAAAAACTCCGCCCCAAATAATGGGGCGGAGTTTTTTGCGGGCGTTTGGGCGCGACGCGCAAAAGAAGCCGTCCCGACCGAGCGAGCTCGGCACAAACGGCTGAAGAAGGGACGCCGCCGCTCAGCGCGCGGCGCCCTCCACTGTGTCGTTAAGAACTTTGATGAGGCCCTCAATGTCAATTCCATGCGCCAGCGCGCCCTGCTCGATGTTTTCAAAGTGAGCGATAGCGCAGCCAAGGCACCCCATGCCCACCTGCTGAAGCACCGGAATCGTCTCTGGATACTGCTCGACGATCGAAGCGATACTCATGTCCTTGGTGATTTTCATCGTTGACCTCCCAAAGTTTTTTCTGGTAACTTTTAATAATTATACGGTCAAATCGGCTAAAAACAACCGAGCTTTCAAAAAAGGATCGAACCGCCCTAGGGCGGTTCGATCCTTTTTCTTCCGTTGAGCTGAGCGGGTTAAACCTTGCCCATGATCCGAAGCACGATTTCGGCGATCAGCGCAGAACCGAGGAAGGTGCCGACAAAGACGAACAGCCCGACGATGACGATGCGCCAGCCCTGTTTCTTGAGAATGTGCAGGTCCTTGCCGATAGCAAGGCCGGCGTAAGCCAGAATGGGCGTGCACAGGCCGATGAAGCTGATCTTGGACACCCACTTGGTGATGAACTCAGCGCCAGGGAAACCGGGAACGGTGACGATGCAGCCGAGCGTGACGATGTACGCGACGGCCGGGAACCCCTTCCACGGGATGGCATTGGAGATGCCCACGCCGACCAGAATAATGGCCAGCAGGATCAACATGCCGGGGATCGATTCGATGAACAGCTGGCTGGCCGTCCCGGCGCCGGAGGAAATCATGCCGAAACCGCCGCCGGAAACCCAGTTACCGACAAGACACTGAGCAAGGCAAATCAGCAGGAACATAAACATCTGGCGGAAAGTCATGGCTTACTCTCCCTTCTTTTCCTGACCAACGGCATAGGCTGACGAGCCGGTAGGAACGCTCGGGGCGTCCTTCACTCCCAGCACGCGAAGCAGCCAGTTCGAAAGCGGCAGGCTCAAAATGACGCACATGTACACGCCGTCGAGACCTGACATCATGTTGCTCGCGGCGGCCAAGGAGACGAGCTCGTCCTTCATAGCCGGCCAAATTTCGGTCAGCGGCGCAACAGCGGCGGTCATCATGCCGGCGCTGCCGGTGCCGCACGCCATCGCCAAAGACTGAGGAGAGAAGAACGGCATGGTGGTGGCGACAACCGACGCGAGGAAGCTGCAGAAAATCGCGCCGAAAACGGTGCCGACGACGTACACGCCCATGACGCCGAAGCCTTCAGGAGAGTCCAAGCCGTACTTTTCGCCGATGATGGCGATGTTGGGCTCGCGGGCGTTGGAGAACGCGGCGCCCACGGCTTCACGTCTCAGTCCCAGCAGGACGGCCAACGGAATCCCAAGGAAAACCGTGCCGATATTCCCGAACTCCTGCAAGATCAACGCCGGTCCGAGGGCCAAGACCTTCCAGAAGTTTGGCCCCACCAGCGTCCCATAGCGGGCCATGAGGAAGAAGAACGTCACGCCCACCAGCGACGAGGCCTGAAACATTTCGTCCTTGTTCAACAATTTCAGGCTGGGCGCTCCGCAGCACGCCCCGAGAATAAACGAATACAGGAGCGGAACGGCCACCAGCGTGCCAATCCCGATGGGAAACTTCCTCGTCCCGATGAGCTCCGCGATGATGACGAGGATCACCACAAGCACGTGGAGCTTCCAGTTGCGCAAAGCCTTTTCCACAATAGTCATTGCCCTTCTCCTTTCGCTACGAATGATTTATCGGCTTTCCGGGCCGCTTGATCGGACGCCGAACGACGCGTCCAGATTGGCCAAATAGCCGGACTTGCTGAACACAGGGGTGAAGTTCGCCAACAGGTCTTTCGCTTCCGCGGCGCCGTCGGCCAGAAGATCAATCACGGTCATCGCCATCGCCTTCGCCGGGGCGAGCACCGCCGAGTTAAAGTCGACCACGCCGAACTCCGGCGCGTGAAGCGCCCCGTCGGTTCCGCCCGCCAGAGGCTGAATGGCCGGCATGATCTGGGTCAGGTCGCCCAAGTCAGTGGAAGCGGAAAACACAGTGTGTCTCTTGACCCGGTCCGCGCCGACGAGCCCCTCCGCGTTGCTTGAGAACAGGTCATTCAGCCGGACTGAGCACTTGAGAGGCAGATACCCCGGCAGGGACGAGGCGGAGAAGGAAGCACCGACGGCCTTAGCGCCGCTTTCAAACGCGTCGATAACCCGGTCAAACGTCCTGTTGATGCAGTCGGTCGACAGGGCGCGGACGTACCCTTCCAGTCTCACGTCGTCCGGCACGGAATTTACCGACGTGCCGCCTTTTGTGATGATGAAGTGAACCCGCACGTTGTCCTCGTCGCGGAACGTCTCCCGCAGGGCGTTGACAGCCCCAATGCCAATGATTGCCGCGTTCAAGGCGTTGATTCCCTCGTGCGGAGCGCCGGCGGCATGAGACGCCTTGCCCTTGTAGCGGATCGAGAACGCCCGAAACCCCATGCTCAGATCCGGCACGTCAAACCCCGGCTCGGGCGCGTGTCCTCCGGCGTGAACCATCATGGCCATGTCCACGTCGTCGAAGACGCCCAGCCTGACAAGCTCCTGCTTCCCGCCCAAATAGGCAATGGCGCCTTCCTCGCGGAGCGCCGTACGGCGGTCGATCTCGATGAACTCCTCCGCCGGCACCGCCATGAAGGCTACCCGCCCGGACAGTTTGCCCCGAACCGCCGGATCGCTCAGCGCCGCCGCGACGGCTACCATCTCGGTGACCTGCAGGTTGTGGCCGCAGGCGTGAGAGGCCCCCGTCTTAGGGTCGGCTGTGGGGTGCGCGACGCAGGGAATGCCGTCCAGCTCGCCGATGACAGCAACTGTCGGACCGTCCGTCGAGCACTGAAGGACCGCTTTGAGCCCTGTCCGAGCCAGTCCGTTCTCCACCTTCAGACCCAGAGCCTCGAGCGCCTTCTTGATCTTCTCCGAGGTCTGGAACTCGAAGTACCCCAGCTCCGGCGTCTCGGCGATGCTCGACGCCAACTGCTGGGACTCTTCGGCCCGTCGGTCAATGGACGAAACAACCATCGCTTTCAGTTCTTTTTTCGTCCCCGTCATTGATTCAACTCCTTCCGTAAAAAGAATGCCGTGCTGTTTATTCTTTCAGCACGACAATGTATTGATTGTATTATACATTGAATTACTGTTTATGTCCAATTTTATAAATTTCACGAAAAAATAAGTAAGGACGCTCCGGAACAGATGATCAGACAGATCACCACGAGACGAAAAACGCGAGCCGGCACAAAAAAACCCAGACGGGTTCCCAGAGCGCTGCCGAGGCAGATGAGCGATATGTAAATCGGCGCCAGCTTGACCAGCTCGAAGGACAGCTGCCCGCCCAGCGCCAGCGCGGCGGTCACCAAGACGTTGACCGACAGAAAAAACAAGGAGATCGTCGCGCGAAATTCGTTCTTGGACAGCTCGCCGGCGGTCAGGAAAATAGACACCGGCGCGCCGGCAATTGAAAGGCACCCGCCCAGAACGCCGGCGAGAAATCCCACGCCGACCGTCAGCATGTCGTTTTGGCGCTTGAGCTGCCAGCCAGTCGCCAAGACGCCTCCGCAGCCGATGATGAGGACGCCGATGATCCACTTGAACGCCGTCAGCGGCACGAGATGACGGATCATCGCCCCCGGGATAATCCCAAACACGGCGCCGGCCAAAAGCAAAAGGTACAGCCGCCGGTTGACCGACCGGCGCAAGCTCCAGAGGATGACCAAGTTGGAGCTGCTGGCGAAGATGGCCAGCATGGCCGTCACCATTGACGTCGAGTAGAACATTAAAAGGATCGGCGCGCCGATCAGCCCTAACCCAAATCCGGCGACACCCTGCAGCATGCTGCCAAAGAAGAAAACTGCCGAGCCGACGAGAAGTTGGACCATTCCTCCGCGTCCTCCCTAAAATCCCAGCGCCGCCCGTTTCTGTTTCACGCCCAACAACAGCTGGTCTGCCGCGGTCACGAACTGTTCCACTCCCTTGGCCAACAGGTCCTCCGCCAATCTTTCCACGTCGATTCCGCAGGCGGCCAGTTGGGCCATCCGCGACCGAGCCAGAGGGACGTCGCTCGTGACGGAATCTCTCACGGCGCCGTGATCAAGAAACGCGTCGAGCGTTTTAGGCGGAACCGTATTGACGGTGTGAGGCCCGATCAAACTGTCGACGTACAGGCAGTCCGGCCAGTCGCCCCTTTTCACCGACGTGCTGGCCCACAGGGGACGCTGAACCGACGCACCGGACTGGGCAAGCCGGTTCCACCGGGCGCCCGAGAAGATCCGAATGAAGTCCTGATAGACCAGCCGGGCGTTGTCCACCCCAACCTGACCGGGCTCGCTCTCCAGCCCCGCGTCGGCCATCGGCTTCGCCGCCGCCGTGTCGAGACGGCTCACGAAGACTGACGCGACCGACGCCACGCCGGCCAGAGATTTTTCGGCCTTGAGCCGCGCTTCAAGCCCTCGGAGGAAGCTCTCTGCGACGGCCCGGTACTGCCGAGGCGAAAAGATCAACGTGACGTTGACGTTGACGCCCTCGGCGGTGAGCGTCTGAATAGCCTCGCACCCAGCCGGCGTCGCAGGGACTTTGATCATCCCGTTCGGCCGGCCGATCCGACGCCACAGGTCTGTCGCCTGACGGACCGTCTCGTCCGCGCTGTACGCCAAATTGGGAGAAACCTCCAAGCTCACGAAGCCGTCAGTTCCGCCCGACGCCTCCCAGACCGGGAGAAGAACGTCACAGGCCGCGGTCACGTCCTCCACCTCGAGGGCTTCAAGGATCTCTTGATCGCCCAGCTTCTGCCGGGCCAAATCGGCAATGCGTTCGTCGTAGTCGGACGAACCGACAATAGCGTCGCGGAAGATCGACGGGTTCGACGTGACGCCCCGAATTCCCTGCGCCGTCAGCTCGGCCAGCCTGCCCGAATTGAGAAGCGACGCGCTGATGTGATCGTACCAAATGCTCTGTCCCGCCTTGTAGGCGCTCTCCAGCCTGTTCATTTTCCAGCCTCCCGACCGTCAGAGTTCTCCTTGATTATACGATAGGCCGCCGGCGCAGCCCGTGGAAATATGCTACCATGCTCCTATCATCGGAGGGAAACCTCAGAAAGGAGGAAAACATGAGCGAACCACAACACAAAACTTCGCCGTCGAACGGCCAAGAGCCGCAGCTTCTTCAAGTGAGAGATGCCGTCTGCGAGGCCCTGAAGGACGCGCCGTCCGCTCAAATGGACTTGAACGACGTGTCGGAACTGCTCCGAAGTCGGCTGCCCGGCTTTCGCCCGAACGTCTTCGGCTGCGCCAAGCTGTCGTCCCTGCTGTCGCGGAAATTGGGCGACGTCGTGGAGCTCCAGCTGGACAAGCGGACCAACACGACGACCGTTCGGCTCGTTTCGGCGGCCCCGGCGAGCTCAGACGAGCCTGAAGAAGCTCCGGCGGATCCCAAGCCGTCGGCCGACGCAGAGCAAACGGCCTACCCGATTGAGCGAGTCCGACAGGCCGCCCTCGACGCGCTGTCCCAAGCCCCGAGCAAGAAGCTCGACTTGAGCCAGCTGGGCTCGTCGCTGAACGATTCTCTGCCGGGTTGGAGCCCTTCCCACTACGGAAGCGCCAGGCTGTCATCATTTCTCAGCCGCCAGCTGTCCGAGCTGGTTTCGCTGCGCAAGGGAGAAAAGCAGTCCGTCTGTGCTGAGCTTCGAGTGACCGGACAAACGGACAAGGGCGCGTCCGATCAGCCGCCTGTGGACGAAGCGCTTCGAGCGGTGGAAGAGCTCCTGAGCGCCGAGCCGGACGGGCGAATGCACCTGAGCCGCCTCGCCGACCGGCTGAAAGACCGGCTGCCGGGATTCCGCCCCAAGCTGTACGGCTGTTCGTGCCTGTCAACGTTTTTGACGCGCCGCATGGCCGGCGCCGTGACGCTCCAGCGGGACAAACAGAGAAACAACGTCTACGCCCTGCTGCGCAAAAACGCGGCGCCCGCGCCCGAACCGAGCCAGCCCGCGCCGGCTCAGCCGAAAAGCGAGCCACAAAAAAGAACTTCGACCCGCTCGGCCCGCAGCGCCAGCAAGGCCCTTCAGCGGGCCTCGACAGAACGGTCGGGCAGCTGGGCGCTGAAGAACTTCGCGGCCATTTCCGACGACCAGTACCGGCGTCTCGCCGGCATGGCCCTGCCGGAACCGTGGGAGTTCCACGACGACGAGCTTCCGCTGTCAATCCTGAAAGAGTACGTCCGGGCCACGTTTGCCCGAGTCAAGCGGCTCGGCGGCCTGGGCTTTGACAGGAAAAAAGAGATCGCGGCGTTCAACACCGGCCTGCTGGACCGCAACTGCGAGCCTATCTTCGCCTACTTCGGCCGCAAGTCGGAGAGCTGGGAGCTGCTCGACTTCTGCCTGCCTGGGCAGGGCCAGTACGGCAAACCGCTGCTGAAGAACTTCTCGCCTCTGCCGCCCAGAGCCGTCTTTTCACGCTCCGCCGACGAGCTGATTTACGACCTGTCGGCCGGCGAACCGCAGGTGGACTGGAACCACGTCCTAGTGGACAAGATCAGCCGGATCCCCGGCGAGGTGCTCCGGCTCGTCGGACTGGACGTCCCGAACGGCGCGCCGTTCATTCAGGACCTGTCGGTCGTCCGGTCGTGCCGCCGGGAGCTTCGGACCAACCCGCTGACCCATCGGCGGCTCAAATCGATTTTTGAAGGCGCCATCGACAACGTGATGAAGCGCCTTCAGTACGACTACCGGCTGGCCGTTCCGATCTACCGAATCAGCCGCCAGACGCTCGGCCTCGCGCTGCCGCTGGACCTGACGTCGTCAAGCCGAGTCGACTTGGCCCTGATCTGCGAGCGAATCGGCTCGGTCGGGTACCAAGGGCACACGATCTACCCTCTTCGATGGGTCTACCGCTCGGCTCGAGTGATGTTCCGGCCGACGGTCCCTTGGCTCGACCCTCTGACCCTGCCGCCGGCGCCGGTGCTCCAGGACGACGAAAGCCAAAAGGACTCCCAGCCGCAGCAAACCCTGCGCCTTTCCCGCCGCAAGGGACGCGGCGGAGCGCGCAGCCCAAGGACCGCGGCTCAGCCAGTCAAGAGCGAGCGCGAGAACGCCCCGAAGGAGACCTGCTCCGTTTTGGACCAATCTCCTCGGGCCAACTCTGCCCTTTCAATGCTGTGGAACCTATTCCGCAGGAAAAAATAACGATGCGAGGCGCGTCCGATTGATTCGGACGCGCCTCGTTCATTTTGGCTCCGCGCCTTGACCAGCCAGCCAAGGCGCGCCACAATAAAAAAATCCATGGAGGTGAAGCGAATGAAAGACTCAGTCCTTCAGGCGCTGAGGCAGTCCGACGGATTCGTCTCAGGACAGAAAATCTGCGCCCTGCTTGGCGTCACCCGCGCGGCGGTCTGGAAGGCCGTTCAAATGCTTCGCAGCGACGGCTATCTTATTGAGGCTCAGCCCCGAAGAGGGTACCGCCTCGCCTTCGAGCCTGACCGGCTGGACAGGATGAAACTCGCCGAGCTGCTGACGACCTGCCGAATTGGACGGTCATGCGAGATCCTCGCGCAAGTGGACTCAACCAACACGCTGTGCCGGACGAGGGCCCGTGAAGGAGCGTCCGACGGCCTCGTGATCGCCGCCGAGCACCAAACCGCCGGACGAGGCCGCTCCGGCCGGACGTGGCACTCGGACCAGTGTCAAGCGCTCCAGTTCTCGTTGCTGCTGCGGCCCGCCCTGCCGCCGTCGCGGGCGGCTCTCATCACCCAGATCGGCGCGGCGGCCATGGCGCAGGCTCTCGTTTCCGCCGGATTTGAGCCTCAGATCAAGTGGCCCAACGACCTGCTTCTGAACGGGAAGAAAGTCTGCGGCATACTGACCGAGATGAGCTGCGAGCTCGACCGGATTCACTGGGTCATCATGGGCGTGGGACTCAACGTCAACCAGACGGACTTTCCGCCCGACATCGAGGGGATCGCCACGTCGCTTGCCGCTGTTAGCGGGAAAACTCACGACCGAACCGCCCTGTTGGCCAAGTTTCTCAACGCCTTCGAGCCGCTGTTCGACGACTACCTAGCCAATCCGGCGTCCCCCCAGGCGCTTGAAATTTGCCGCCGCCGATCGTCTCTGACCGGCAGGGAAATCAGCTTCACCGACGACGCCGGTTTAGCTCAAAAAGCGATTGTCCTCGGAATTGACAGTGTCGGCCGGCTTGAAGTCCGCTTGGCTGACGGACAACTTCGCCGGCTGCTGTCCGGCGAAGTTCATCTCGGCCACCAGAAATAAAAGGGACAAGGTTTATTGCTCGTAGCGGGACCGAATAACGAGCAGTCTTAACGCAACGCAAGCCGAAACGAGAGCCAGCGCAGAGAAATTTCTGCAAAAAAAGGTCCCCCTTTTGTCCCTCAAAAATGGAAACGCCTCTTTTTTGTGCCAGCCCGCGAGGCCAAAACCGATGGCGGCTCGTTGACAGCCGTCTGTTCGTGAACTAGTCTTGCGGGGAACGGCCCCGCCGACGGCGGGACAAAACGACGCGCGAGGTGAAAAACATGAGTTCAATTGTGGCACTGGCCGTCATAGGAGTTCTGTTTCTCTGCGCCCGGCGGGGAGAAGCCTGCACTACCCTTTTGGTGGGGAAGAAGGCGTCGGCCAACGGCCGGGTCATCGTGGGACACAACGAGGACGACCCGGGGCGGCTCGTGGTCCGTCATGGCCTCGTGCCGGCCCGAACCTACAGCGGCGGGGCCCGAATGATCTGCGAAGAGTACGCCGCCCGCCCAGCCCTAACGGGAACGACACCCAAGATATTTTGGACGGAAGTTCGGGACGAGAAAGGCATGTCGTCGGCCGACTGCTTCGTCAACGAGTGGGGCGTCGTTTTGGTGAGCAACAGCTGCGCCCACAGCCGCAAGGACGACGAGCCGGACTTGACCGGCGGGGGGCTCGCCTACGGCCTTCGCCGCGCGCTCGCCGAAGGGGCCAGAAGCGCCAGAGATGGCGTCGAGCTGGCATGCCGGCTTCTGAACCAATGGGGCTACCGAACGCCGGGGCGAAGCTACGCCGTCGCCGACGCCGAAGAAGCGTGGGTCCTCCAAGTCTCCATGGGCAAGGTCTACTGCGCCGTCCGCCTGGACGACCACATGGCCGCGGTCATTCCCAACCACTTCACCATTCAAGGCGGCGACTTGAAGGACCGCCCTCATTTCCTGTCGCCCGACGCGATCAGCCGTGCTCAGGCGAGGGGCTGGTGTCCCCGGGGCTGCGGCGAAGAGGCGTTCGACTTCGCGGCCGCGTACCAAGACCCCGGCTCGGTCCGCGTTGACGGCAACACCTACCGGCACCGGCACGCCGTCGCCGCCCTGACAGGCCGTATGCCCGGCGCGGACGAAAAACTACCGTTTGCGGTAACGCCGAACAGGCCGCTGACCGACCGGGACGTTCGGACGATTCTTCAGGATCACTACGAGGGCACGCCCGACGACCTGACCATCGACTTCGCCGGCCATTCGCCCCACTACACGCCCCGGCGGCGTATCTGTACCGGCGGCACAGTCGAAAGCTGGGTCGTCCTGCCCCACGCCAACCCGCACCTGACGGAAATTCAGATTGCCCAAGGCCGCCCCTGCCTGTCGCCGTATCAGACGTTCGACCTGCTGGGCGAGCTTCCGCCCCAGCTTGACCCGCTGGACGATCCGGCCGCGGCGCTTGACCGACACTGTCAGTCAGACCCAAGCCAGCTGAACGACGGGGCCTTCTGGCACAAGCTGTTCGAGCGGCAAACTCTCATCGACCTGCTGTACTCGTCGGCTCATCAGACCGTCTCAGAGTGGCGGAAAAAGCGGCAGGACGAGCTTGACGCCTCGGCCGAAGAAGCCCGGCTCGACCGCTGCCGGCTGGCCGATCAAGGCGACTGGGAAGAAGCCGGCAGGCTGTCATCAAGCCGAGCGAAGCGCGACGCGGAGGAAACCGACAGACAAATGAAGGCGCTTCTCGCGCCATTCGGACCGGCTCAGGCGTCGTTTTCGCCCCATGAAGTCGACAAGTCAGACCCGGACTGCCAGCTGACCGTCTCGTTTGAGTGCGGCACGTCCCCGTTCGAGAGCTCCCTTCGGTTGGGCCAGAGCGGTTCGGCGCCGATGACTTGGGCGTCGCCCCTGGCCGGCTCGCTCCGGCAGGTCGGCCCGACGAGCTGGAGCGTCGCGTTCCGCGCCCGGGAAGCGACAGAAAGCGCCGCGCCGTGCGCCGGCGGCTTCTGGCTTGCCGGACACGACGTCAGCGGCCAGCCGATCGCCGCACTGGGACGGCTGACGGTCCGACCGGCCCAGCCTCGGGAGACGTTCACCGGCAGCTGCAGCCTGTAAAGTTCCCCGGCTCCAGGACGCCTTCAAGGCCGGGAGCGTCAGGGAAGTCGCGCAGGCTCGGCCGCTTGTGACCGTCCCGGCCGACCACCGGTTGGGCTTCCAGCATGGAGCGAAGCACCGCCTCGTCGGTCCCCTCCACGACCGCCCTGAAGAAGTCGTTGGCCGCCTCCGGCCCCATCACGGGCAAATTGAACGGTCCTCGGCCCGATGGAATCCGGGACGCGGTGGAAAACGCGACCGATATCTCCCCGCTGCCGTGGGAGACGAAAGCCCCCCGACGGGTCACCCCGACCGTCGCCCGTCGAGCCAACCGGGTCAGCTGTCTGCTCGAAAGGGGCGCGTCGGTCGCGATCACGGCGATGACCGACCCGTCGGGGCCGGCTTCGCGCCCGCCGGACAGCTTCTGCCCAATGAACCGCCCGGTGGGTTGTCCCCTCAACGTCAGGTCAGACAGCGAGCCGAAATTCGTCAAGACGAGAACTCCGACCGTGTAACAACCAACCCGACGGGAGGCCGTCCCGATCCCGCCCTTGAGCTCGTAGCA
Organism: Jonquetella sp. BV3C21; assembly: GCF_000468895.1. Taxonomy (NCBI): domain Bacteria; kingdom Thermotogati; phylum Synergistota; class Synergistia; order Synergistales; family Dethiosulfovibrionaceae; genus Jonquetella; species Jonquetella sp. BV3C21. The sequence continues at coordinate 63,045 of NZ_AWWC01000012.1, forward strand.
GCTCATCCCCCGGCCGGCTCCGACCGAGCCAAGGGAGAAGTTGACGCTGGCCGCGTCCAACGCCTGACGAGCCATCTCCGGCGTCACAGAGCGCAGCCGCAGATCGTTCAGAAAGCCGTCGTTGCACTCGGCGACCACCGGATTGACCGTGCCGGCCTCCCGGCCGATCGACGGCTCGTGCTCCATCAGCCAGCCGACCAGACCGTCCCAGACGGCCCCGACCGACAGGGTGTTCGTCAGGAGAATCGGCGTCTCCAACGTTCCCAGCTCGGCGATTTGAACCAGCCCGGCGGTTTTCCCGTAGCCGTTGGCGACCCAGCAGCCCGCGGCCATTTTGCGGCAGAACAGATCGTCTCCCGGCACCAAGGCCGTCACGCCGGTCTGGACCGCCCCGCTCGACAGCGTCACGTGACCGACCAAAACGCCCGGCACGTCTGAAATGCTGTTGCCCCCTCCCCGCGGCAAAGTCCACAGTCCCTGCCCCAACAAGTCAACGTTCATCGTATCACCTCACCTTGGGCCCATTATACCGGCCTTGGAAAGGAGCTTCCCCGATGAGAATATATATCAGCGCCGACATGGAAGGCTGCACAGGAGTCACGGCTCCCTGCCAGACGATCAGCTCCGAGCCGGAATACGCGTTCGGCTGTCAGATGGAGTGTCACGACGTGGCGTCGGCCGTCAGAGGCGCTCTCGCCGGCGGCGCGGACGAGGTCCTTGTGAACGACTCCCACGACCGAATGATCAACTTGGACATTCGGGAGTTTGGCCCGCAGGTCAAACTCTTGAGCGGCACTCCGAAGCCGCTCAGCATGGTTCAGGCCGTCGAAACCTGCGACGGCGCGTTCTTCGTCGGATACCACGCCGCGGCCGGAACGCCGCTGGCGATTTTGGACCACACCATTTCGGGCCGGACGGTCTACTCGATCACCCTGAACGGCCGCGAAGTCGGCGAAACAGGAATCAACGCCGCCGTCTGCGCCGAGTGCGGCGTCCCGGTGACCCTCGTGACCGGCGACAGAGCCGTCTGCGACGAGGCGGTCAACCTTCTCGGCCCCGACGTCGTTACCGCCCAAGTCAAAACCGCTCACAGCCGTTTTGCCGCCACGTGCCTTCCGCCTGACGCCAGCTCCGAGTTGATCAGACAGCGCGCCGCGGAGGCCGTCGGAAAACTCATCCGCGGTGAAATTTCCTGCCCGCCCAGCCCGCAGGAGTTCGACCTGCAGATCACCTTCCACTTCACCCACCAGTGCGACCGAGCGGCGATTCTGCCCTGCACCGAACGAATCGGCGGCCGGACCGTTCGGGTGACCGGACGCGGCATGGCCGTCATGCGCCGATACGCGGGAACGCTCATCTCCCTCGGAGGGCAATAAATTTTAAATCGGCAAGAAAAAGCCCAGCTGACTTTCGTCAGCTGGGCTTTTTTCGTTACTTTTTGCCGATCAGAACCGCCCGGCGAAGTGCTCCAAAATTGCCGGCTGAATTTCCGGGTAGGCGCAGCCGCCTTCCGGCACTTGGTCGACCGGACAAACGCTCGCGATCTCGTAGGGCGGCAGGTCCCCACGGGAAGACACGACGCCCGAGTACGCGGCGCCGAACGTCTGGCCCTCCGGCCCTCTCACCCCGTACCAGCCGAGGAAGGTCAGCTCAAACTCCAGCGCGCCGGTCTCTTCCCACAGCTCCCGCGCCGCGGCCTCGAAGGGCGTCTCGCCCCGCTCCCGCCTGCCGCCGGGAAGCTCCCACTCGCCTCGGCCCTGATGATGACAGACCAGCAGCCGGCCGTTCTCCCTGACGAGCATCACCACAAACGACACGTCGCAGTCGGGCACCGACGGCGGGAAAAACACATCTTCCGGCGTCACCTTAGCGGCCGGCCCAAGATAGGGCCGGCCGTCCTCAAGCGGCTCAGTCTGAGAAAAGCTTTCCATCGCAGGTCAGCCTACAGGGCTCGGAGCAGCGCCCTCGCTCCCCGCATGAATCCGTCCAAGTCCTCTGGCTCCATTCGAGCGAACAGCCGGCGAAGCATATCGTTCTGACGCCGATCGTGCTCGTTGAACACCGCCTGCCCTTGTTCCGTCAGCGCCAGCTGATACGACCGCCGATCCATCTCCGAGCGGATCCGTTTGACCAGTCCCATGCTCTGCAGCCGATCAATCATCACCGTCACGGTCCCTGTGGTCAGCTTTAGCCGATCCGCCACGTCCTTCATCCGCACGTCCCTGTGCCGACCTATGACGCACAGCGCTTTCAGCTGAGGCACCGACAGCCGGCCGAGCTTGGCCACGCTGGATTCCCAGCCAGAAAGGGTCTCGCACAGGTTCAACATTAACTCTGCTGCCTTGTCCATTATTCCTTCGTTCATTTTCGATGTCCCTCGTCAAACGGCTAGATTTTATTTGTATAACAATATACGCCACTATCAAATAAATTGCAAAATAAGGCGGTTATTCCCTTCTTCGCCTTCCCTTTATCTCCTGAACGCCGCTGAACCGGCGAAGAGACCCCGAGCCGCCTAGTAAAATAAGAATAGTTATCAATAAGTGATTTCAATGATGACCGGTCGGTTTTCCCTTGGTAGAATTTCGCCAGAAAGTTAAAGAGCGGTTTCTCATCTCTCGCAGTTTTATCTGCGCTTGATTAAGGAGGAGTTTTGATGTACAAGATTAACGACAAAATCGAAGATTTCCGCGCCATGGCTTATCAGGACGACGACTTCAAGGAGATCAAGTTCTCCGATTACGACGGAAAATGGCGGATCATCGTGTTCTACCCCGCCGACTTCACGTTCGTCTGCCCGACCGAGCTGGGCGAGATGGCCGACAACTACGAGACCTTCAAGAAAGAGGGCGCCGAGCTGTTCAGCGTCAGCTGCGACACCGAGTTCACCCACATGGCTTGGCACGACGCTTCCGACACCATCAAGAAGATCAAGTTCCCCATGCTGGCCGACCCGACGGGCAAGCTGGCGAAGGCGTTCGGCGTTTACATGGAAGACGCGGGGCTGGCCCTGCGCGGCTCGTTCGTCATCGACCCCGAGGGCGTGCTGAAGACCATCGAAATCCACGAGCCCAGCGTGGGCCGCAGCTGCAAGGAGCTGCTCCGCAAGCTCCGGGCCGCGAAGTTCGCCGCTGAGCACGGACAGGTCTGCCCTGCCAGCTGGGAACCCGGCGACGAGGCTCTGACCCCGGGCAAGGAACTGGTCGGCAAGATCTAACTTTTTCCACAGGAACATAATATCCCGTCCGCCGTCCCTCGAACGCTGCGCGTCGGGGGACGGCTCTTGATACGGAGGTGATGACTTTGGTCCAGAGACGAACAAAACAGCGGGAAGCAATCCTTGAGATTCTCCAGCGGCGAAATTACCATCCCACCGCCGACCAAGTGTACGACGAGGTAAAGAAAACCGTGCCGTCGATCAGCCTCGGAACGGTGTACCGCAATCTGGACGCCCTTCTTGAGAGCGGCATGATCGCGCGAATTGAAGGGACATCGCCGGCCCGTTATGAAGGAGTTCAGGAGCCGCACCTGCACCTGAAGTGCTGTCGATGCGGCGAGATCTACGACATCTGGCCGACGCGTCCCGTCGTCGACCTGTCGAGCATCCCGGACGACTGCCAAGTGACCGAATGGGAACTGCTCCTTCAGGGGCTGTGTCCCGACTGCCTGAGCAAAGAAAAGGAAGCCTCGTCGGAGGCTCAAACAGCGTCAGCGTAAAAAAGCCCGGTTCTTCCGAACCGGGCTTTTTCTTCGCTTTCCGCTGAGCGGCCTGCGCTACAATATGATCCGAGGGGGTGAGGCCGTGAACTGTCACGAGTGTTCCACCATGCGGTGTAGCACAAAAGGCCAAGCGTGCCGGGTTCTTGGTTCCCGGTCAAGGTACGACGAGCTCGACGAGCGACTGATGACCGTCGCAGCGTCAGTGGAAGCCGATTTCTACGGCGAGATGTGCCGAGCCGACGAGATCATCGAGTTCTGCCGGCGTATGGGCTACCGTCGAATTGGATTGGCGTTTTGCGGCGGGCTGGCCAACGAGGCGAAGACCTACGCGGCTGTTTTGGAGCGCGAGTTTGAAGTGGTTTCGGCCTGCTGCAAAATCGGCGGGCTGACAAAAGCGGAGATGGGACACGAGCAACGCCCTTGGCTTGGGCCTCTGTCGTGCAACCCGGCCGAACAGGCGGCGGTGATGAACGAGGCTCAAACCGACTTCAACGTCGTGATGGGACTGTGCGTGGGACACGACTCGGTCTTCTTCCGCCACAGCGCGGCACCCTGTACCGTCGTGGTGGTGAAAGACCGCCGGCTCGGCCATAACCCGGTGGCCGCTTTTACCTGTCCGTACCTGACCCGCCGGCTCGGCGGCCATATGGAGCCCCGCAAGTCGTAAACGGTTCGTGCTCTGCCGTCTCATTCGGCAAAAGTCCGGGCACGAAAAAACTATCGGAGGAAAGAATGCCCCAACTGCGCGTCATATCCATTCGCCCTGACCTGAAGGGAATGCTCCTCGGCCCGGGCTCTATAGCCCTATCCGGCGGCAGAAAAAAAGGACTCGCCCGCCTCGTCGGGGGAAGTCTCCCTTTTTTCGCCTGTTTTGACGAAGGGCTGGAGCCCGACCAAGTCATCGCGGGCGCGGCGCTGGCCTCTCAGCTCGGCCTTGAGGCCGGCAGGAGAATTGCCCTCGAGGCCGTGCCATGGGCTTGGGCCGCCAGTTTAACGCTGGCGCCCCTTTCGCCGCTTCCCCAGTCGGTCTCGCCGCAGGACCTAACCAACGCCCTAACCGATACGGCGCTGGCGGTTGGGGAAACGATAACGCTTCAGCTGGCAAGGGAAACGGCTCGGTTCCGCCTTCTGTCGGCGTCGCCGGCGGGTTTTCTGCTCGTCTCCCCCTCGAGCCAAATCTGTCTGACCCGTGCTGTTCCGCCCGTCAGCGGGAAACTTCAGGGGTACGCGTCGGTCGGCGGACTGTCAGACCAACTTCGGCTGGTTCGGGAGCTGGTCGAACTCCCGCTCGTCCACCCGGAAGCCTTCGCCCATTTTGGCGTTGAGCCTCCGAAGGGCGTGTTGCTCTACGGGCCGCCCGGCACCGGCAAGACGCTGATCGCCCGGGCCGTCGCCCAAGAAACCGACGCGTGGTTCGCGTCAATCTCCGGCCCGGAGATCATCGGCAAGTACTACGGCGAAAGCGAAGAGCGGCTCCGCGACCTGTTCACCCAAGCGCAGCAGAACGCTCCGGCCGTGGTGTTCATCGATGAGCTGGACGCTATCGCCCCCCGTCGGCAGGACATGGGCGCTGAAAAGCAGGTGGAGCGGCGGGTCGTGTCCCAGCTTTTGACTCTGCTCGACGGGCTGCCGGCCCGAAGTCAGGTCGTCGTCATGGCGGCCACAAACCTGCCCGACTCGATTGACCCAGCGCTTCGGCGGCCCGGACGGTTTGACCGGGAAATCGAAATTCCCATGCCGACGCGGCAGGCCCGAAAAGAAATCTTGGCCGTTCACTGCCAGCCCGTTCCCCTAGCCGACGACGTCGACTTGGACCAAGTGGCCGCTCAGGCGTACGGCTTTGTCGGCGCGGACCTGGCCGCGCTGGTCCGCGAGGCGGCTCTGGCCGCGTGGCGTCGGATCGCCCCAGACGGGACGTTCCCGAAAAACTTGGAAGCCGAAGCCGTGACGATGGACGACTTCAAAAAGGCCTTAGCCCAGCTGTCGCCGTCTGTGACCCGCCAGCTACGGACGGAAATCGCTCCGGTGAGCTGGGACGATATCGGCGGACTCGCCGACGCCAAGGCGCAGCTGAAGGACCTGACGAAACAGGCGTTCGTTTTAGCGCCCCGGCTGCTCGACGCAGGCATACGGCCGCCTCGGGGCGCGCTGGTCTCCGGCCCCAGCGGGACGGGAAAAACCATGCTGGCTCAGGCCGTCGCGGGACAGCGAACCGCCATCTTCCTCTCGGCCAGCGGACCGGCGCTCTGTGCGGCTGGTCCAGCCGAGGCGGCTCGGGCGCTTCGGGAGATCTTCGTCTCAGCCCGTCGGGCGGCGCCGGCCGTCCTGTTCTTCGACGAGGCGGAAGCACTCCTTCGTCCTCGGGGGCGCGACAATGGCCTGACGAGTGTCTTTTACTTTGAAATGGACCGGCTGACCCCGGACGACGCGGTGTTCATTCTGGCCGCCACAAGCCGGCCGGACCTGCTGGACAGCGGCGTCTTTTCCGGCTGCCGATTTGACCGGCAGATCGAGCTGAAACTCCCCGACGAGACCGAACGGGCGCAGATTCTGTCGTTAGCGCTGAAGGGCCTGCGCCTTCCCGCGCTCTGCGACGTCGGCGAGCTTGCAAAAGAGTCTGACAGCATGAGCGGCGCCGCGCTTCGGCGGTGGACCGAAAGCGCTGCAGCCCTCTGTCTCGGCGAGGGCTGCCCGCTTGAGGCCCGGCATTTTACCGCAACTTTGCCCAGGTTTCTGTCAGGCAATTCACCCTGCCCGAGAGCAAAGACCGTCATAGAATAGAATTTACGTAGCTTATGCTAAGAAATTTTTCCTAATCAAGGTGGTGAAGATATGAAGCGTTTATGTGCAATTCTCGCGTGCTGCGCGCTTCTCGTCGGGCTGGCCGCTCTGCCGGCTGCGGCGAAGCCACGGCAGATAACGAAAGCAAAACCGGAGACGACTGACATTCTGTTCATCCTTGACGAGAGCGGTTCGATGTTTGGCCTGTCCAGTGACACGATCGGCGGCTACAACAGCTTTATCGAAAAGCAGAAAAAAGAGCCCGGAGAGGCTCGGCTCACGACGGTTCTGTTCAACAGCACCTATCGGGTACTCGGCAGCCAAGTTGACCTGAAGCGCGTCCCCCTTCTGACAAGCCGGGAGTACAGCCCCACGTCCACGACAGCCCTGTACGACGCCGTCGGCCGAGCTGTTTCCGATTTAAAGAAATCCCTCCAAGAAGAAGGCCGCGCGTCTGAAAAGGTCATCGTCCTGATCGTCACCGACGGACAGGAGAACTCCAGCGTCGAGTTCCGGCTCAGCCAGGTTCAAAAGCTGATCGCCGACTGCCGAAAGAGCGGCTGGGAGTTCGTCTACATGGGAGCGAACGTCGAAAGCGCTAAAGAGGCATCTTCCATCGGCATCAGCAGAAAAAACGCCATGGACTTTGCACCCAGCGCCAACGGACTGCAAAACGTCTTCGACTCCGCCCAAGAAGCCGTGAAAAACTTCCGCTCTACCGGCGACGTCGGCAAGTGGCAGCAGTATGATGACTCAAAGCCGGTCAAGCCATGAGCTGGAAGTCCGATTCCGAACGCCCCGAACAGGAAGGGTGTCAGTTCCACATTCGCGTCAAGCCCGGCGACGCGGCCCCGTACGCCGTACTCCCCGGGGATCCGGCGCGAACTGACCTGATCGCTCAGGGCTGGGACGACGCCCGCCTCGTGGCGAATAACCGAGAGCACCGAACGTTCACCGGCACGCTCCGCGGTGTGCCGGTCACAGCCTGCTCAACCGGCGTGGGCGGGCCGTCGGCGTCCAACGCCATTGAGGAGTTGGCCCGACTGGGGACTCACACGTTTATCCGCGTCGGCACCTGCGGCGCCCTTCGCGCTGAGATTCAGCCCGGCGATCTGATCGTCAACTGCGCGGCGATCCGCCACGACGGCACAAGCGACCTGTACGCGCCGGCGGCCTATCCCGCAGCGGCCAGCTACGACGTGACTGCCGCGCTAATTGAGGCGTGCGACCGGCTCGGTTACCGCTGTCACGTGGGCGTCACCTGCTCCACCGCGTCGTTTTACGCCGGACAGGCCCGCCCGGGATTCGGCGGGTTCAAGACGAGCTCCACCGAACACCTGATTTCCGACCTGACGGCCATGGGCGTGCTGAACTTCGAGATGGAGGCGGCCACCCTGTTCACCCTCTGCTCGCTTTTCGGCCTCCGAAGCGGCTGCGTCTGCACGGCCATCGCCAACCGGGTAACCGGCCAACTGATCGAAACGGGCATTGAAAAAAGCGTCGCCGCGGCGAACGAGGCCTTGCTCATCTTGGCCGGGCGGGACGAGATCTGCCGCCGGGAGAACAAACCGTACTGGCACGGCGGCCTGAGATGACCGGACAAAAGCTGACCGAACGTATCGAAGCGGCCAAGCGACGAGCCGTCGTCCCAATCAGCGGATTTCCCGTCGGCGCGGTCGCCGTCGGATCAACCGGCCGAGCCTACGAAGGATTCAACATCGAGTTTCCGGGCTGCGAGCCGGCCTTGACCGTCCACGCGGAAATCTGCGCTGTGACGAGAGCTTTTCAGGCCGGCGAACGGGCGGTCGACTCGCTGTACGTCACAGAAACGCCCTGCGGCCACTGCCGACAGTTCCTCTGGGAGCTGTCGTGCCGCAAAACGTTAAAAGTTTTTCTGCCCGACGGCTCCTTGAGCCTTGAGGACCTCCTGCCCTTCCCGTTCAGCCTTCGAGAGGGCTCCGGATTTTTAGGACACGAGACGGTCTCTATTCGGCCGCTGACCGACGAGGACGAGCTGACCGCTCTGGCCCGAGAGGCGGCAGAAAAAAGCTACTGTCCCTACAGCGCTGCCCGCCGCGGCGCGGCGCTGCGCGGCGTTGGCGGAACGGTGTGGTGCGGCAGTACCGCTGAGAACGCCGCTTATAACCCGGGCGTGACGGCCGTCCAAGCGGCGCTGATCGCCCGAGGCGGCTCTTCCGAAGCCGTCTCAAGCGCCGTCCTTTTTGAAACGGCCGGCGGCTTCAGCGAGGAAATGCTCTTTGCCGGCGCCATTTCGACCCTGTGGCCGGACGCCAGTTTGACATATCGGCGCGGTTAACCTATAACTGAAACATCAGCATTTATATTCCAAAGGAGGTTTTTCAATGGCAGACAACAGCGAGTACCAGGCACTCTGCGCCCGCTCAGAGGCTCTCGGCAAGGCAGCTCCCGACGTGATGAAGGCGTTCGGCGCACTCCACGGCGCCGTGGTCAAGGAAGGCGCCTTAACCGTCAAGACGAAAGAACTCATCGCCCTGATGATCTCCGTGATCGTCAAGTGCCATCCCTGCATTCAGGCTCACACCCGCGGCTGCATCGCCGCCGGGGTCACGAGAGAGGAACTGGCAGAAGCCATCGGCGTGGCCGTCATGATGGGCGGCGGCCCGGCGACCGCGTACGGCGGCATCGTCCTCGACCTGTTCGACCAGCTGAAAAAGTAGCTCCCAGACCTGACAGGGAAGCCTGCGGCATCGTCCAGCTGGACAGGCGGCAGACGGCTTGAAAAATAAACCGCTTGCCAAAAAAAAGGTTCCATGGTAGGATAGCCTGCGTTGGAACGGGTGCCGTCATTTACGTCCGACTTTGTTGGGGTATCGTCCAACGGCAGGACACCTGACTCTGGATCAGGGAATCGAGGTTCGAATCCTTGTACCCCAGCCATGCTCTCTTCGTCTAGTGGTCCAGGACTCCGGGTTCTCAGCCCGGCAACAGGGGTTCGAATCCCCTAGAGAGTGCCATTAACTACAAAAGCTCCCGCCTCTTT
>NZ_AWWC01000013.1:0-609 GCF_000468895.1 Jonquetella sp. BV3C21
TACTCGAGAATCTCGGAAACGACGCCGGCTCCGACGGTGTGGCCGCCTTCGCGAATTGCAAAACGAAGGCCTTCGCTCATTGCAATCGGGCAGATCAGTTCCACTTCAAACGTCGCGTTGTCTCCAGGCATGACCATTTCCACTCCGTCAGGAAGCTTGATCGATCCGGTCACGTCCGTCGTGCGGAAGTAGAACTGCGGCTTGTAGCCCTTGAAGAACGGCGTGTGGCGCCCGCCCTCTTCTTTCTTCAAGACGTACACTTCGCTCTTGAACTTCGTGTGCGGCTTGATGCTGCCCGGCTTCGCCAAGACCTGGCCGCGTTCCACTTCGTCCTTGTCTACGCCGCGAAGTAGCGCTCCAACGTTGTCGCCCGCTTCCGCGTCGTCAAGGATCTTCCGGAACATTTCAAGGCTGGTGACAACGACTTTCCGCGTGTCCTTGATCCCGACGATTTCTACTTCTTCGCCGGCTTTGATGATTCCGCTCTCGACTCGGCCGGTAACAACCGTGCCGCGGCCGGTGATGGTGAATACGTCTTCAATCGGCATCAGGAAGGGCTTGTCGGTCTCGCGCACCGGATCCGGGAAGTAGCTGTCGCACGCGTCAAGC
>NZ_AWWC01000014.1:0-786 GCF_000468895.1 Jonquetella sp. BV3C21
TTTCTCTTTAGTCTCCCCGAGAACTGTTTGCTCGTGTACTGGAAGCCTCGGTCACTGTGAAACAATGGATGTGCCTCGGGCTCACGCTCTACAGCTTCATCAAACGTGCTCATAACCAGCGGATTGTCATTATGCTCGCCGATTTTATATGCCACGATCCTGCGATCATAGAGATCCAGTATGGCACTCAGATATACTTTGTGAGCGTTCCCCCCGACGTAATACTTGAACTCAGTGACATCCGTCAGCCATTTCTCGTTCGGTGCGTCTGCGTGAAAGTCACGGTTGAGATAGTTTTTGGCGATATGTGCAGGGTCTTGGCTGCTTCTGGTGCAGCTCTTTGGCCTCCACTTGATCGTGGATTGAATACGCTCTCCGCGACAGATCCTGAGTACCCGCTTATCGTTCACTGCGATGCCGTGATTCCTTTCCAGTTCGTCCCTGATTCGCCGGTAACCCATATCCGGATGGTTCTCATGAATGGCCTTGATCTTCTCGGAGAGCTCGGTATTGTACTTCTCACTGAAGCTGACAGGACCTTTAAGCCAGCGATAATACGCGCTGCGCGAAAGCCGCTGGCACTGACAGAGCTTTTGCAGGGGGTAGTGCTTGGCTTCAGTCAGTTCTTTGATCGCTTGGTATTTGTAGGGATGTCGAGTCAGAGAGAGCGATCTTTCATCTCTAACTCTCTGATTTTTTTAACAGGTCGTTCTCCATCTGAAGGTCGCGGTTCTTGCGTTCCAGTTCTGCAATCCTGTGGCGCTGCTTTTCCTCTGGTGTCCGGGC
>NZ_AWWC01000015.1:0-1699 GCF_000468895.1 Jonquetella sp. BV3C21
GACGCCACCCCGCTTCTCGACATTCGGGACCTGACCATTCACTACATCACCGAGTCCGGCGACGTCCACGCCGTCGAGGGGCTGAACCTGCAGCTCGGCCACGGCGAGACTCTGGGATTCGTCGGCGAGACCGGCGCGGGCAAAACGACCACCGCCCTCGGCATCATGCGCCTGCTTCCCACGCCGCCGTCCAAGATCCAGTCCGGAGAGATCTACTTTGACGGCGAAGACCTGCTGAAAAAGAGCGAGCACCAGATGCGCGAGATCCGCGGCGACAAAATCGCCATGATCTTCCAGGACCCGATGACCAGCCTCAACCCGGTTATTCCCGTCGCCGAGCAGATCGCCGAAATGATCGAACTGCATCAGAACTTGAGCAAAAAAGAGGCGCTCGAGAAAGCCGGCGACATGCTGGAACTGGTGGGAATCCGCCGCGAACGCTGCGGCGACTACCCGCACCAGTTCTCCGGCGGAATGAAACAGCGGGTCGTCATCGCCATCGCCTTGGCGTGCAACCCGGCGCTGCTTATCGCCGACGAACCCACCACCGCCTTGGACGTCACCATTCAGGCTCAGGTGCTGGAACTGATGAAACAGCTGCGGGTCAAGTTCAACACGTCGGTCATCCTCATCACCCACGACCTCGGCATCGTGGCAGAAATGTGCGACAAAGTCGCCATCATGTACGCTGGCCGGGTCGTCGAGTACTCGGACACCCTCTCGCTCTACACCAAGCCGCGGCACCCGTACACCGAAGGGCTCTTCAACTCCATCCCCGACTTGGACGAAGACCAGGACGAACTCAAAGTCATTCACGGACTCATGCCCGACCCGACTGACCTTCCGCCCGGCTGCCCGTTCCATCCCCGGTGCCCCTACGCCGTCGACCAATGCACCAAAATTGAGCCTCAGATGGTAGAAGTCGCTCCGGGCCACTACGCCGCCTGCCCGATTCTCAATCCCACAGCAGGCGTGAAGGGAGAGTGACGGCCATGACGGAAATCATGAAAGAACCAGCAGCCGCTCCCCATACCCCCATGGTGGAAGTCAACCACCTGAAAAAGTACTTCAAGACCAAACGAGGCCTGCTTCACGCCGTAGACGACGTCAGCTTCAGCATCGAACGGGGCGAAACGCTCGGCCTCGTTGGCGAATCGGGCTGCGGCAAAAGCACCCTCGGGCGCACCATGATCCGGCTGCTGGACGCCACGTCCGGAGAAGTCAAATTCGACGGCCGCGACATCCTCAAGTTCAGCAAATCAGAAATGAAAGAAATGCGGAAGAAAGTCCAGATCGTCTTCCAAGACCCGTACTCGTGCCTCAACCCGCGGCTCAGCGTCGCCGACCTCATCGCTGAACCGCTCATCGTCAACAAAGTGTACAGCAGCAAAAAAGCCATGAACGACAGGATCTTGGAGCTCATGGACACCGTCGGGCTTGCCCGCCGTTTGATCGGCACCTACCCGCACGAACTGGATGGAGGCCGCCGGCAGAGAATCGGCATCGCGCGGAGCTTAGCGCTCAACCCGGACTTCATCGTCCTTGACGAACCGGTATCGGCGCTGGACGTATGCATACAGGCGCAGGTACTGAACCTGCTGTGCCAGCTACAGCGCGACAACGGGTACACGTACGTCTTCATCTCCCACGACCTGAGCGTGGTTAAACACCTGAGCGACCGGATAGCGGTCATGTACCT
>NZ_AWWC01000016.1:0-96516 GCF_000468895.1 Jonquetella sp. BV3C21
ATTTCCTCTGGGAGTTTTTTATCTGTCGTTCAGTTCGCCCATGAATATCTTCCACGCGGACACGAAAAGGGCCGCCACCAACGGGCCGGCGATCATGCCTCCCAAGCCGAACGAAGCCAACCCGCCGAGCGTCGACAAGAGCACCAGATAATCGGGCATCTGGAGGCTCCGTCCGACCATCGCCGGACGAAGGACGTTGTCGACGCCGACCATCGCTGCAATTTCGACTCCGGCGAGGAAAAAACACCCTGTCCAGTTGCCCGACGAGGCCATGTAAATCGACAGGGGAAGCCAGACGACCGCCGTGCCGACGAGCGGGACGAGAGACAAGACGCCCATCGCCACGCCCCACAGGAGCAAGCCGTTCATTCCCAAAAATCCCAGAGTGACGGCGCCGATGACCCCGTGAAGGAACGCCATCAGCACGTTGCCCTTCACCGTCGAGCGGATCACGCCAACGAACGTCTCAAACAGCCGACGCTCCCGTTTGTCGCCGAGCGGCAGGGCCTTGATGAGGATCTCGGCCAGCGAGCCTCCGTCCCGAATGAGAAAGAACGCCATGTACAGGGCCAAGCAGGAGTCGGCAAACAACCCCAGTGCGCCCTGCCCCAACGAGACGGCGTTTTGGGTCACAAACCGGCCGGCCGCGAGGACAGCGCTCGTCATCCCCTCGGACAGCGACGAGCCGCCGAGCCCCAGCCGGGTCAGGGCTGCCTGCACAACCGGAAACGATTGGCGCACCCGCAGGCTGTACTGCGACAGGTCAATCGCCCCGGACTGAACGTCCCGGTAAATGGACGTGGCCTGAGCGAAGAACGAGGCGGCGAACAGGCACAGCGGCCCGATAACCGCCACAGCCACGACGGCGAGCGTCACTGCCGCCGACGGACTGCTCCTCCAGCCGGTCGCCTTCTGAAACCGCCGGTACAGCGGCGCGCAAAGCACGGCGAGGGCGCAGGCCCAAAAGAGCGTGCCCCAGAAGGGCCTCAGCAGCCAGACGAACGCCGCCGTCACCAAGCCCAACGCGATAAGAAAGCTGCGCCGCTCGGTTCGGCCGTCCGGTACAAGCGGCTGGTCATCCATCGTTTTGCCTCCCCTCACCCTGTGGTTTGTATTATCTTAACACGGCCGCCTCGGTCGTATAATGGCAAAGGACCGCCGATTCAGCCCAATGAGGCGAAACGGTGCGGAACTTTCGACACGAAGACTGGACGTGATCCCTGTGGCTTTCCCGTTTAACTCTCAGCGGTACTCTTTCCCGTCCCGACGGCGGCTCGTTTTCGGCAAAAATGGGATGGTGGCCGCGTCGAACCCTCTGGCGGCCGGAGCCGGAATTGAAGTTCTCAAGGCCGGCGGCAACGCAGTAGACGCCGCCTTGGCGGCCGCCGCCGTTCTGACGGTCGTCGAGCCCACCAGCAACGGCTTGGGCGGCGACGCGTTCGCCCTCGTCCACACGGGAGGGAAGCTCTACGGCCTCAACTCCAGCGGCCCCTGTCCAGCTGGCCTGACGGCTCAGACGCTACGCGACGAGGGCCACTCGTCAGTCCCGGCCCGAGGGCTCGCCCCGATCACCGTCCCTGGCGTCCCAGCCGCTTGGGGCGCGCTCTCAAAAAAATTCGGCCGGCTGCCGCTGGCCGACGTCCTGCGTCCGGCGGTTCGGTACGCCCGCGGCGGGTTCCCCCTGCAGCCAAAAGTGGCCCAACTGTGGAAGGCGGCGCAGGAGCTTTTCTCGGCCCTCGCTAGGGAAAATGGCCTCTTCGCCCCGTGGCTTCAAACGTTCGGACTCGCCGAAGCCGAGCCCGGCGAGCTCGTGACGCTGAAGGACCACGCCGAGACCCTAGAAGAGATCGGCCGCACGGGCGGCGAGAGTTTTTACCGCGGCGAACTGGCCCGGCAGATCGGCTCGTTCGTCCGGTCGTCCGGCGGGTGGCTGAGCGCCGAGGATTTGGCGGCGTTCTCTCCCGAATGGGTCGAGCCCCTGTCGGTCCCCTACCGGAACTATCAGGTCTTCGAGCTGCCGCCAAACGGCCATGGGTTGACCGTTCTTCTGGCGCTCAACATCCTGCGGGGCTTTGAGCCGACACGGGATAGGGAGCTCTTTCTCCACCAAACCGTCGAAGCCATGAAGCTGGCTTTCGCCGACGCAAAGGCCTACATCGCCGATCCCCGACAGGCCGACGTCCCCTTGGCCGATCTGCTGAGCGAGGGCTACGCCGAGAGACGCCGCGCCCTCATCCGGAACCGAGCCGAGCTGCCATGTCCCGGTTCGCCGAGGTGCGGCGGCACGGTGTACCTCGCGTCAGCTGACGGGGACGGCAACATGGTCAGCTACATTCAGAGTAACTACATGGGGTTCGGCAGCGGCGTGGTCGTCCCCGGCACCGGCATCGCTCTGCACAACCGGGGGGCCAATTTCTCCCTTGATCCAGCCAGCCCGAACTGTCTCGCGCCGGGCAAGCGGCCGTATCACACCATTATCCCGGGATTCCTCTGCCGGGACGGCCAGCCCTTCGGGCCGTTCGGCGTCATGGGCGCGTTCATGCAGCCGCAGGGCCACGTCCAAGTGGTCAGCTCGCTGGCCGACGACGGTCTGAACCCTCAGGAAGCCCTTGATCGGCCTCGGTGGCAGTGGACCGGCGGCCTGTCGCTCGAGCTGGAGCAGACCTTCCCCAACGACTTAGCCCTGTCCCTGAAAGACCGAGGCCATCAGGTAACCGTTTCAGCCGACGATACCAGCTTCGGCCGCGGTCAAGTGATTCTCCGGGATGGCTCGGGCGTCCTCTGCGGCGCGACCGAACCCCGGACCGACGGAGCTGTTGCCGTATGGTAGCCCCTCAAGAGAAGAAAACGCCGCTCCTTCGCCGCTTAACCTATCTCGTTCTCGTCGCCGTCCTGTCAGTCGGCGCGTACACGGCAAGCGACGTCCTGGCCCGTCGGGCTTGGACCGACCAAGGAACGTGGATCGTCAGGCTTTTGAAGACCGAACTTCTGCCGAAGGAAAGTTCGGCGCAGGACGACCCGAATTGGGAGAGCCAGTCCATTTTAGCCAGCGTGTTGTACCGGTCCGGCGACCGGCAGGGTGCCAGGGAGACGGTGAAAATTGAGCGGCTGGTCAACAGCGCGCTGGAGCTGAAACCCGGCTGCGACTACGTGATGGTCATCGACACTCTGCCGGACGGTTCAACCGTGGCGTCGCTGGCCGACCGGTTCCGCCTGCCGGCGGTCGTCGCGTTTCTGACCGCCGTGGCCGGGCTGCTGGTCGTCTCGGCGGGACGGGCAGGCGCCCGGGCGCTGATCGGGCTGGCGCTTTCCATGTGGTATTTAGCCTCGGTGTTTCTGCCGTCGGCCGCCGCTGGCTCGTCTCCGCTGGCCGGCGCGTTGGGCGCCGTCGCCGTCGTGTCCATTTTGACCATCGGCGTCGTCGTCAGGCGCAAGCGCTACTGGCCGGTCGCCTTAGGCGGCGCGCTGGGCGGCGCCGTGGCCGCGTGGTTCCTCGGCTTTGCGGCCCTCAAGCTGTGGCAGATCACCGGACTGGGCTCCGACGGCGCGCTCGTCCTCTCTTCGACCGTCGAGGGGATCAACATGGGACACGTGTTCCTCGCGTCGGTCATCATCGGCGCGGCCGGCGCCGTTCACGACGTGGCGATCTCCGTGTCCGCAGCCATGGCCGAACTGGAGGACTACGACCCGGACATCGCGCCGAAACGACTTTGGCAGTCAGGGCTGAACGTGGGGCGGGAAATTCTCGGCACCATGGTCAACACGCTGGTTCTGGCGTATTTCGGCAGCAGCCTGTGCCTTCTGATCCTCATGGCCCAAGCCCAACCGGACATCCACCAGCTGCTCAACGACGGGCAGGTCGCCCAAGAAATTGCGCAAAGTCTGGCGGGTACCGTCGGACTGCTGCTCACAGTTCCTATCACCGCCGCAGCGGGAGCCCTCGCCGCGTGGTGGCGGAAAAAGCGCTGACTCAAAAAAGCAGTGCGGCCGAAGAAAACTTCGGCCGCACTGCTTTTTATTTTTCGTCTACTCGTACAGCTCGTTCAGGCACGCTCGAGCCAAACTTTCAAGGCTCGAAACTCCTCTCTCGTCCGGCAGCCCCGCCGCTGCCCACGCCAGAGGCAGCTCGGTGCAGGCGCAGATCACGGGCAGCTCCCGTCGCCGCCACAGCAGGCCGCAGGCGGATTTCATCCGTTCCCCCGCTTCTTCCATCCGCCCGCCCTTGACGAGCCGAATGATCCGGTCAAACTCCGGGCGCTCGTCGGGCTCCGGCTCAAAGAACTGGGCCCCCTGTCGTTCCCCTTCCTTCTCGTAGATACCCGACGCGAGCGTCGCGCCGGTCGCGACGAGCCAGCAGGCCGGCGAGACCTCTAAAGCCCGGCTCACCGTGGCTTCCACAATGTGAATCAGCGGTTTGGGCAGCTCTTCCCTGAACCGGTCGATAAAGCAGTGGGCGGTGTTGCACGGCACCGCGAGGATATCCGCCCCCCAACGGCACAGGGTCTCGAGCCCGGCTTTCAGAGGACCTTCCGGGCTCGGGCCGCCGCGCAGCAGCGCGTCCGACCGATCGGGCGTTTTCGGGTTGGAGTACAGGTAAACGACCGGGTGTTCCTGGTCGCATGACGCCGGCGCCAACTCGGCCAGCAGCCGCATGAACTCGGCGGAAGCGGCAGGTCCAAGCCCGCCGTACACGCCTAATATCTTTTTCGGTCCCACAGGACGCCCCTCCTCTTCGATTGTTTCTTGCCCAGCCAACTACGGAAAGACCGCCAGCTCGTTGTCCCTCACGTCGCAGATGAACATGTGTCCGGGCGCGTGGGTAATGGCAAACGGCGGCTTACTGGCCATGAGAGCGGCCTGCGGCGTGACGCCGCACCCCCAAAAAAGCGGCACTTCGCCCGGGTTGATCGGCACGGGCTCGCCGAAGTCCGGCTTGCTCAAGTCCGCGACGCCAAGCCCTTCCGGGTTTCCGACCCAGACCGGCGCGCCGTGAACCCGCGGGAACCGGCCGGACGAGAGAACCGCCCGGCTCACCAGATGAGACGGAACGGGACGCATGGAGACCACCATGTTCCCTTTCATTCGTCCCGCCGGCCGGCAGGGCTGGTTCGTCAGGTACATCGGCACGTTGCAGCCGCACTCTATATGCCGAACCGGACAGCCTGCTTGAGCCATCGCCGTCTCAAAGGAGAAAGAACAGCCGACGAGAAAAGCCACCAAGTCGTCCCGCCAAAACGGCCGCGCGTCGGTCGGCTCGGCGGTCAGTCGTCCGTTCTCCCACACCCGATACTTGGGCAGATCGGCCGCCAAGTCCGCGCCCGGCGCCATCTGCTTCGGCTCGGTCTCCCCCGGCTCTGTGACGTCCAAGATTGGACAGGGCACCGGGTTGCGGACCGCGAACAGGAGAAAATCGAACGCCCAGTCCCGGGGCAGGACGACCAGATTGGCCTGCACGTACCCGGCGCACATGCCAGACGTGGGGTTGTCCCACCGACCGGCGCGAATCATTTCCCTAACCTGCGTCGGCGAGGCGTCGGCGTAGTCAGCTGCCCGGGTCATCGGATCAGCTCCGCCAACGGTGCGATCCGAATGCCCGACGCCTCAATTTTCTTTCGGAGCGTCCGAGCCAGCTCGACGGCCGCCGAGTTGTCGCCGTGAAGGCAGATCGACTGAGGCGCCAACGGAACGGAGCGGCCGTTCACCGACTGGACGACCCCTTCTTTCACCATACGAATGACCCGTTCGGCCGCCGCGTCCGGGTCGGTCACGAACGCGCCGGGCCGCGAGCGCGGCACCAGCGAGCCGTCGTCCATGTACCCCCGATCGGCAAACGCTTCGGCGGC
This sequence comes from Jonquetella sp. BV3C21, assembly GCF_000468895.1. Taxonomy (NCBI): domain Bacteria; kingdom Thermotogati; phylum Synergistota; class Synergistia; order Synergistales; family Dethiosulfovibrionaceae; genus Jonquetella; species Jonquetella sp. BV3C21. The sequence goes on from NZ_AWWC01000016.1 coordinate 5,844, forward strand.
GAACCGAACGCCCGCCGTCTGAGCCGCCCGCTCGAGCGCCGAGCCGGCCAGCCCCAGCAGAATCAAACCGCCGCCCGCGTCCCGTACGGCCTGAGCGATCGCCGCCGCCTTGGCCTCGTCCCGGCCGGCGGTGTTGTACATGGCCCCGTGGGGCTTGACGTGCTGAAGCGGCACGCCGCACGCCCCGCAGAACGCCCGAAGTGCCCCGATCTGGTACAGCACGTCGGCGTAAATCTCGTCGGGCGTGCAGTTCATCTCCCGGCGGCCGAAGCCGACCTTGTCAGGGTACGACGGGTGCGCTCCCACAGCCACGCCGCGCTCCGCCGCCATGCGAACGGTCCGGCGCATCACCGCCGGATCCCCGCCGTGAAACCCGCAGGCCACGTTGGCCGACGAGACGAACGTCAGGACGTCCTCGTCCCGGCCCATGACCCACGGCCCAAAGCTCTCGCCCAAGTCGCTGTTCAGGTCAACCACGTTCATTTGCCCTTCCTCCCTCAAGGCGGCCCTCAAGCCGCCACGCCAAGTTCCATCTCTGGCCGGCGGGGCCCCACGTCCCGCCGAGCGTCGTCTTCAGCTTTTCGTCCGGCCTGGCGAACCAACGGGCAACGGCGCGGGCGAGTTCCGCTAAAACCTCGGCTTCCCGCCGGGCTTCTTCAACTCCCTCGTCCTGGCTCAGCCGGCGAAACCTCACCGACGAACCGGCGGGGTGCTGGGCCAAAAACGCCGTGCTGACCGCCGTCAGGACGCCAACTTTTGTGTACCCTCCGGTCGTCTGCCGGTCCGCCATCATGACAATCGGCTCCCCGGAGCCGGGAATCTGAACGCTTCCGAGCGGCACGCCGTCGGAGACGATATCCGGCGGCAGGGCGCGCTCGACCGCTGGCCCTTCCAGCCGGTACCCCATTCGGTCAGACGTCAGATCAACCCGGTACTCGCTTTCAAAGAGCGTCGCCAGCCCGGCGGGCGGGAACGCGTCCTGCTGAAGGCCCAAGACCAAACCGAGCGCCCGGTCGGACCAGTCGGGCTTGAGAGAGTCCGGACAGATAAACCCGACGCGGCGCCGCCACGCGGCCGACGGCTCGCCAGTCTGCAAAACGTCGCCCGCGGCGAGGGCCCGCCCGCCGTGTCCGCCAGTGCCGGTTTTCAGGTACGTGCTCCGACTGCCAAGCACGAGTGGGACGCTCACTCCGCCAGTGACGCACAGGTATCCCCAGACGCCGCGGCGCAGCTGGCCGAAACGGAGCCTGTCGCCCGACTTCACCTCAAAAACGGCCCAGTTCTCCACCGGCTTGCTGTTCAGCTGCGCCGAAAGCTCGGCGCCAGTCAGGACGACCGCCCCTGAGCCTTCAAACGTCACGTCCGGCCCGACGCAGGCCATTTCAAGCGCCGCGTCCCCCGGCCGGTTGCCCAGCATCGCGTTTCCCCGCCGGAGCGAGGACGGGTCCATCGCGCCGGAGACCGGCATTCCCATCGCCTGATATCCCCATCGGCCCAAATCCTGTACTGTCGTCAGGGGGCCGGGAGAGCTGATATGCAGTCTCATTCCCCGCTCCCCCTCTTCCCCAACTCAAGCTGGTACGCGCCGGCTTGGACCTGCCGCGCGATACGGCCATACTCCTCGGCCGTCACGGCGTAGTAGCGCACCCAGAAGCCGGCCTGAATCGCCGCGGCCGGCGACCTGTCGGGATCGTACAGCCGCACCGGCGTCCTGCCGATGATCTGCCACCCTCCCGGGCTGGCTACCGAATACGCGCCGGTCTGGCGCCCTGCTATGCCCACCGAACCGGGCTCTATTCGCTTTCGCGGCGTCGTCAGACGGGGTGTCGCTAACGACTCGTCCATGCCGCCCAAGTAGGCGAACCCGGGCAGAAAGCCCAACATGTAACAGTAAAGGTCCCGGCCGGTATGCCGGGCCACCACATCGGCCTCGCTCAGCCCGGTATGAGACGTCACGTTCCCCATGTCCGGGCCGTAGTCGCCGCCGTAGCAGACCGGCAGGCGCAGGACCGTTCCGCCCTCAGCCGGCAGAGCGGCCGTTTCGGAAGCCAAACGGGCCAGAGCCTCTCTCAAGGCCGGGACGTCTGTCGCGATCGGGTCAAAGTACACGGCCAACGAACGGTACGACGGGACCAGCTCAACCAACCCAACAAACGGCCGGCCCTCCAAAGCCCGCTTCACCGCCTGAACGCGGCCGTTCACCTCCATATCGATGACGTTCCCAAAGTCCAAAAACAGACAGCCCTCTCCGGCAGGCAGAACCGAGACCAATCGGGTCACCCCCACAGCCGCAACAGTTGTTCTCATGTGATGATAGTTTAGTTTAGCACAGGAGCGCCGTCCTGGGCCGTCTCGGCGGCTCCGGGCCTTCGGCACGAAAAAATCGCTTCCCCTCAGGGGAAGCGATTTAAAAACAGTTGAACCGCTATGACGCCGCGGCGACCACGTCGGAGAAGCCCAGTAGCATGGCAATCGGAATCGTGATGACGACCGACAGCACCACCCGCTCGAACCAAATAACCAAAATGTCCCGAAGAGACAGCGGAATATCCGTCCCCATGACGCAGGGAATCGACGCGGAGAAGAACAGGATCTCGGAAATGCTCACCACAGCAATGACGAACTTGAGCAGAGCCGTACCCTCGCCGGCAATCAGCATGGCGGGCAGGAACATTTCAGGCAGGCAGACCGCCGCGGCCTTGCCGCCCAGAAGGGCCTGGCTGACGCCGAAGACCTTGAAGAACGGATAGAACAGGTAGCCGAACCAGTTAAACAGCGGCGTGTAGGTAGCCAGAACCAGCCCGAGCAGGCCGACCGACATGATGGACGGGATGACCGCAAACGCCATGTTGAGCCCCGCCTTGAGGTTGTCCCACACCAGCACGAAAATGGGTTTTGTGTGTTCGGCCGTCTCGATGCCGGCTTCCCACGCCCGCTGGAAGATACTCCCCTGACGGACCGGGTCTTCGACCTTCTCGCCGGTGAAGTACGTGTTCGGAATAGAGCGCAGGGGCCACAGCCGAGCCGTGAGGGCCGTGACGACGAACGTCACCAGCAGGGACACCCAGAAGTACATCGACCAGCGGTCCATCAGTCCCAACGTTTTCGCGACGATCAGAAGGAACGTGGCCGAAACCGTCGAAAAGCCCGTCGCGATGATCGCGGCCTCTCTGGCCGAATACCGCCCCGAGCGGTACACGCCGTTGGTGATAATCAGGGCGATGGAATAGCTGCCCACAAACGACGCTACGGCGTCGATCGCCGAGCGGCCGGGAGTCTTAAAGACCGGGCGCATGATCGGCGTCATCAGCTCGCCGGTGAACTCCATCAGGCCGAAGCTAGCCAGAAACGCCAGGAAGATGGAGCCGATGGGAATGACCAGGCCGACCGGCGTCGAAAGGGTGTTGTACAGGAACGGGCCGACTTCTTTGTCCCAGAACCACGCCATACTCGGCGAGGCCGAGAACATGTTGAAAAAGAAGATCGTCCCGAAAATCGCGCCGCACACCTTGGCGATCGAGAAGAACGTCGTGATGCCGTCCTTGTTCCAGTTCTTCCTCAAAAAGGGCAACAGGGCGCCGCAGTACATGACCAGCAGCACGTAGAGCTTCGCGCCGGACGCCCAGTTGGCTCGAATATAACTGATGATGTGGTCAACGGGAATCGTTGACTTTCCGCCGATCGTCAGAGGGTAAAAGAACATGAAAACGCCAAACAAGCTGCACAGGACAAACTTCAGGATATTTCCAGAACGAGCTTCGCCTTTCATCTGCGACCTCCTTCACCTACAGGACGCATTGCCGCCGCGTCCGCCGTTGTCCCTCCCGCTCTGCGTCCAGTTTTCTGCCCTCCGGCGACCATCTCCCTCTCGCTCGACCGGCGCAAAAGCGCCACAAGCCGCGACGATTTATTTTTGTAGATAATCTTACCACTTCTTCGATAAAACAGCGTAAAAAGACGGACCACCCTCGCCGGATGGTCCGTCTTCTGATGTGTTTGTCTACTGCTTCTCGCCGGGGCCCAGAGCTTCCGCCGGGGCGCCCTTTTCGGCCGACTCCGCGGCCTTGGCCTCAGGAGCAGGAGCCTCGTCCTTTTTAACTTCGGCGGCCGGAGCTTCTGCCGGGGCCGACTTTACAGACGCTTCGTCGGGCTTGACCTCAGGAGCCGGAGCCTCGTCCTTTTTGACTTCGGCAGCCGGAGCTTCTGCTGGGGCCGACTTTACAGCCGGCTCAGCGGGCTTAACCTCAGGAGCCGGAGCCTCGTCCTTTTTGACCTCGACGGCCGGAGCTTCTGCCGGAGCCGGCTCCTCGGCCCTCTCGTCGGGTTTGACCTCAGGAGCCGGAGCCTCGCCTTTTTGGGCTTCTGCGGCCGCTTCAGGCTTCAACGCCTCAACGATCACCGGGGCGGTCTCTTTCGCCTCGTCGTTTGCCGGGACCTGAGGCACGTCGCCCAAAAGCTGGCCCATCTCGCCTACCGCGTCGTTCAGGTATTTCAGCTGGGCTTTATAAAGGTCGTACCCAGCGCGAAGGACTTTGTCGTGAGCGGCGCTCTCGCCGACGATCCCGTTAGTTATCGCCTGAAGCTGTCCGACTTTCTCGCTCAGGGAAGCGAATTTGCCCTGCATTTCTTCAATCTGGGCCTGCTGTTTGGCAATTTCTTCCTTCAACGGCCCGACTTGGTCCCTGCTCAAAGTGAAGACCACGTTCACCAAGATAACTAAAACCAAAATGCCCAGGACGATCAGCGGCAGGCGTTTTTTCTCCCGCGCTGAATTTGCCGTGGTGCTGCCGGACTCGTTCTTCTTTTTCTGATCAGCCATTGTGTCAATTCCTCCTCCGCCAGGTTTCGAGCGCGCGGCTGGGACCAATCACCGCACTTCACTCAATTTGTTCCCGCAGCAAACCCACAGTGCGCCGCCGCTCAGCACGGGATCAGCCGCTGGGGGTTCGCCAAACGGGATGTCCCATTGTACCATACCCGTATTTCCGTCCAGAGCGTACAATGCCCCCTTTTCGGTCACCGTATAAACACCATGCCCGTCGGACGAAACGGCAAGAGCGGTCAAGACCCGTCCAGGGAGCTGGGTACGCCAGATAACCTTTCCCTCAGTCAAGCCGACGGCAAAAACCGCGCCGTCCGCCGTGACGCCCCAACCCCGTTCACCTGAGACGACCAGCGGAGCTGCCAGCGGCGAGAAGGGCTCGCTCGTCCAAAGGAACCGGGCGTTTTGGGCCCGCAGCGCTCTGACGCGCCCCCTCGTGTCGGGGAAGTATGCCGTCCCGTCGGACCAGCTGGGCGACACGTCCATCGACGTGCCGTCGCCGCCCTGCCACCGACGATATCCATAAACAGGATGATACGCCTGATATCCGAGGTTCTGTCCGCCGACAAGCAGTATTTCGTCAGCAAACAAGAGCGCCGTCGGGTTGTTCAATCCCGTCTCGGTCTGCCACTTCACTTTTCCCGACGCGCCGTCGAGGCACAGAAGCGTTCCGCTGGAGCTGACCGCAAAAAAAGCATTTTCAAACGCCGTGACAGGAGAGGAAAACGTCATCCCCTTGGCATTGAGCTGCCACAGGACGGCACCAGTTTCGGCTTTCAGCGCCACCAAATTGCCGTCTTCTGTCCCGAAAAACATCCGCCCTCCGGCGAGAGCGGGAACTGTCGGACGGCTTTTCAGCTGAACCGCCCAAAGCAGCTTCTCCCGTTTCGGGTCAAACGCGCACAGCGTCTGACCGCAGGACAGGTACAGCACGCCCCGGTAAGCCACCGGCGAGCCGGTCAGCCGATCGGGAAAGGTAAAGGTCCGTCCGGGCTTCCCGCTCAGCGCGCCGTTGGGGCCAAAGCAGCCCGCGCAACCGCCGCCGGCGCGGTACAGTCCGTCAGACGGCGTCTTATGCGCCCGGGACGAAGGAGCGGGGGTGGGGCCGTTTTTCCTCTTCACTTCACCTGAAACAGCAGGCGAAGAACTCACCGGCGTCGCGGTGACAACCTGAGGGGCAGCCGGCTGAATGTGGGACTCTATCGTCAAAATCGGCTCGTTGCCCGCCGCAGCCGAAGCGCACAAAACACAGAAAACAGCGAGTAGCGGACGAAAAATCCTCACTGACACACCCCCCGGGTTCCAATGAAAAATTTTTGTTTATTGCACGGCCTTTCCACCGCTCGGCCGATACGAGCCGACCTTTCGCGCCTCAGAATACAAAGGGGACGGCGCAGCGCGCCGCCCCCGGTCAGTTTACGCGCGCCGCGAGACCAAAGCCTTCTGCCAGATGAACACCGCAGCCGCAATGCCAATGCCGCACAGGTCGGTGATTAGCCCGGGCTTAATAAGAAGCAGCGCCGCCGCAAACAAGCAGACCCGCTGGATGATGTTCAACTGTTTCAGCCAGAAGCCGGCCCCGGCAAACGCCAGAAGAATTGCCCCGATAATCGACGTCACGATCGGCAGAATCAACCCCGAAGCGTTCGCCTGAATCATCAGCAGCTCGGGACTGTAAACGAAGAAGTACGGGATCAGGAACCCGGCGACGGCCAGCTTCAGAGCTTGGAAGCCGGTCTTCATCGGATCGGCCCCGGCAATGCCCGCGCCGGCATAGGCCGCAAGCGCCACAGGAGGCGTCAGGTCCGCGATGATGCCGTAGTAGAAAATGAACATATGGGCTGCCAGAGTCGGCACGCCGAACTTTTGAATCGCCGGCGCCGCCATGGCGGACAGGACGATGTACTTCGCCGTCGTCGGAAGCCCCATCCCAAGGATAATCGACGCCACCATGGTGAAGAACAGCGTGGGCAGAAGCTTGCCGCCCGCAAGCGCCACGATGCCGTTGGCCAGTTTCAGCCCGATACCGGTCAGAGTGACCGAACCGATGATCAGCCCGGCACAGGCGCAGGCCGCCGCCACGCCGAGAGCGCTTCTCGCGCCGTCCTCGAAAGCGTCCAGGATATCCCTCACCGACATGCGGGTCGCCTTCCGGCACATGGCGATAGCCACGGTCCAAAGGATACTGTAGAACGCCGCCTTCAGGGGCGTGTACCCTTTCACCAGCATGTAAATGATCACTACAACAGGGATCAGCAGGTGCCCGCCGCTGAAGAACACCTTCTTCGTGTTCGGCAGCTCCTCCTTCGGGATCCCCCGCAGGCCAAGGCGCAGCGCCTCCATGTGAATCATCACGAACACGGCCAAATAGTACAGAACCGCCGGAAGGATCGCGGCCGTGGCAATACGAATGTACGGCACGCCGATAAACTCGGACATGATGAACGCCGCAGCGCCCATAATCGGCGGCATAAGCTGTCCGCCGGTGGACGACGCCGCCTCAACAGCCCCAGCAAAGTGCGGCAAGTACCCAATCCGCTTCATCAGAGGAATCGTAAAGGTTCCCGTCGTCACCGTGTTGGCCACCGAACTGCCGGAAATCGTCCCAAAGAGGCCCGAAGCCAGAACGGCCACCTTCGCCGGACCGCCGACCCGGTGTCCCGTCGCCGCCAGAGCTAAGTCGATGAAGAACTTTCCCAGCCCCGACTTGTGAAGGAACGCGCCGAACAGGATGAACAGGAACACGAACGTCGCCGAAACGCCCAGCGGCGCCCCTAAAATCCCCTCAGTCGTCAGGTACATGTGGTTGATAATTCGAGTCCAACCGATCTGCCGGTGAGCCAAAAATCCCGGAATCAAATGTCCCCACTTGGCGTAGGCCACAAAAACGACTGCGATGATCACAATCGGCATTCCCACGATACGGCGGGAGATCTCAAGCACCAGCAGAATCGCCAAGGCGCCGAAAATCAGGTCAATCGTCGTCGGCTCGCCGGCGCGGAACATCAGATTGTGATAGTTGACCGTCAGATAAAGCGCCACCACCGAACTGATGACTGCCAACGCCAGATCAGCCCAGTGGACTGACTTTCTGGACATCTTGGACGTCATCGGATAGAGCAGGTAGATCAGCGCCATCACGAAGAACAGGTGAGTCGACCGCTGAATCGTCGCCGGCAGCACGCCGAACCCGGCGGTGTAAAACTGGAACAGCGAGAAAAGAATGCACATCCAACGAATCGCCAGCCCCCAGGGGCTGCTCAAGCCGCGGACCTGCGCTTCTCGGTCGTACTTCTCCAAAATCTCCTGCGTCTTTTCCTCATTTGTCACAGTCTCCGCCGACAAAACCGCCGGCGACTCGCCAGACTGAGCCGCGCTCTTCTCCAGATCCTTCTCAGCGTTCTTCAATCGTCTTCACTCCCATCAACTGTCCCAGCGTCCGCCCAGCGCCTCCAGCCGGTCAAAAACCCCGCCAGATGAAAAGCGGCGACGTTCGGATCACGGAAAACGTCACAGGACGCCCCGGATTCCCCCACTCGCTGAGCCGATGCTCAGCGCCGTTCATAATGAACCGATGATTTGCCACCACTCGAGCCACCCGATACGTCAGCGTCTTTAAAACCGTCGTGAACCCGGTGATGTGAAACTTACCGTTCGAAATTTCAAACTTCTGCCCCGGCAGCGGCTCAGCCGGAAGCCCCGCGCCGGTCATATCGTAATCTGTCGCGGTCACCTGAATCCCGTCCGGCCGAACCGTGTAAATCTCGTCCACCGGCCTCAGAGCCACCGAGTGGACAAAACGAACCGTAAACTGCTGCCCCTCGTCGACTTTGGCGGCATATCGAACCCTCCCGGACTCGTCCCGAACGATCAAGTACAACTGGGGACGAAACGCGAAAAAAACGGCAGCCGCAGCCAGACAGACCAGACCGGCGAAATAAAATTTTTTCACGTCCTCCGCCCCTTTGAAGACAAGAGGGGAACCGGCGAACCGGATCCCCTCCTCGATTAGAGCCAAAGAAGCCGCTGGGCTCGAAAAGGCCGACTACTTGATCAGGCCGACTTCCTTGTAGTACTTCAGAGCGCCCGGGTGCAGATCCTCAACCTGCAGACCGTCCAGCGCCTTCTCCAAGACAATCTCCTTGCCCTTGTGGTGCGCCTCGCCGATCAGAGCCAGCTGGCTGAACATCGTCTTCGTGATCGTGTAGACCAAGTCATCCGGCAAATCGGAGCGGCAGAACAAGCACGCTTGAACGGCAATCGTATCGACCGGCTTGGGCTGGTTCTGATACGTGTCAGCCGGGATAACGCTGGGAGCGAAGAACGGGTACGCCTTGATAATCTCGTCACGCTTTGCGCCGTCGATATTGATGAACTTGAGCGGCTGGGTCGTCACGATCTCCTGAATGCCCGAGTTCGGTGCCGCCGTAGTGAACTCGAATCCGTCGATCTGGCGGTCCTTGAAATGACTTGTCGTCTCGGCATAAGACAGGAAGAACGGCTCAAAGCCCTTGTACTCGCCCTTGCCGTCCTTCTCCTCGTAGAAACCGTACGCGCCGAAAATCTGACGGGCGTTCGCCTCGTTGCCGGAGCCGGGCGCGCCGATAGAAATTCTCAGCTTCCCAAAATCGGCGATCGAGTTGGCCGGGCAGTCCTTGTTCACCGCCACCTGAATCGGTTCTGGCCACAGGCGGGAAATCGCCCGGATATTCTTCACAGGCTCTTTAAAGAACATCGAACCGGTCTTGGCGTAGAACGCGATATCGTTCTGGACGATCGCCAAATCAACGTCGCCGTTTTTCAGCAGGTTAATGTTCTCGTTTGAAGCCCCTGTCGCCTGAGCTGAAATTGTCACCGCACCGTCGGAGTGGTCAGACACAATCTGAGAAATAGCGCCGCCCAAAGGATAGTACGTCCCCGTCGTGCCGCCTGTCCCCATAACCAACTGCACTGGATCGGCACAAGCCGTCGAACACAGAACCAGAGCGCCGAGCGCCGTTACAAGAAAACCGCACCGTTTCATCCGAATCCCTCCTTAATGAAGAAAATACTTCGTCCCCATAACTACACAGCACTTCATCAAATCAACGCGATAGTTTAACTATAGCGGTCGAAGGCTCGCTTATCAAGACGTCTAGGAGAGAACTCACTGTAATCATTTGTTACTTTTATCATCAGCGATTCATCCATGATCATCAGATAAAATCACTAACAATGCCTGTAAAACCCTGTTCATAGTAACTCGCTAAAAACAACATTATCTTTGGGCTAGTATACCTTCTTCAAGTTTTCCCCAATGAGCATTGTACTTTATAGCTATTCCTTGGATAAAAAGGTGTCCTTTAAGGACACCTTCGCCCCATCATTTTGTCCTTATTATTATATAGTAGCTTCTCATTTTATTATTTCACCGTAACAAAGCAATCTGACAGACATTGCTTCACTTTATGATCGAGAAGGAGGGATAAACCTTTTTCGAATTATATGCAGCTTAAGGACTGTATTTTATTGAGACATTATGTAACAACCACGAGGGGGGAACTAAGCCACTGTCCAGCTTTGGTCATCTACTGCACGAGCTTAGCTTACCCTTCAGACAAAGTGCCGTTCAGAAAGGAGGCCGTACCATTTTCATTGAGCATTGACATCATTGTGGCTAGCTTGGTGATCTAAGGAACAAATAATGCAGCCAAGACCTGTGCTGCGACAGTAAAAATAACGAGGAGGATTAAAGTTGAAAAAAGCTCTTATGTGGATATGCCCCTGTTTTTTTATTTTAGCGATTGGAGCCCTTCAGGCCAAAGGAGCGGATGACCCTATAAGAATTACTTACGGTCATGGCTTTATGCCCAATACTCCTCAAGCCAGAGCGGCAGATGAATTCAAAAAACGGGTAGAAAAAGAATCCGAAGGAAGTATTTTGGTTGACGTTTTCCCATCCGGTCAGCTGGGATCAGCTCGTGAGATGTTCGAGGGTGTGCAGATGGGTACACAGGAAATTGCTCTTCTTCCTACAGCGCGCATCAGCGGCTTTAATCCCACATTACAAATTTTTGACCTTCCCTTCCTATTTCCCGACAAAAATACAGCCTATAAAATATTTGATGGACCAATAGGACAGAAATTATTATCCACTCTCGAAGCTAATGGTGTAAAAGGATTAGCAATTTATGAAGATGGTTTCAAGAATTTTACTTGCAACAAGAAAATAGCAAAAATGGATGATTTTCAGGGGTTAAAATTTCGCACTATGGAAAGCCCCATTATTATGGAGCAATTCAAAGCCCTAGGAGCCAACCCAACCCCCATAGACTTCAGCGAATTATACAATGCACTGCAGCAAGGGAGCGTTGATGGTCAAGAGAACCCTTTAGTAACCATTGTTTCGGTAAAACTTTACGAAGTCCAAAACTACATGCTGCTTTCCAACCATGCATATCTAGGTCATGTATTTTTAGTATGTAAGGACTGGTTTGATGGATTGGATGAGAAGAAAAAAGAAATTATTACACGTAATGCTAAGGAAATAGCAACTTGGGAAAGACATCTCGTAGCCGAAGAAGAAGTAGGGTACCTAAAAACTATCAAGGATAGCGGAACGGTAGTTCTCAATCTTAGTACAGAAGAGCGGGAAAAAATGAGAGCCCATATGAAAAACGTCTATGATATCGCTGAAGGCATTGTAGGCAAAGATTTGCTCAATCTGGTGACTGAGGCTGTGGAAAAGGAAACAAAATAACAGCATAAGCGAGGAATAAGATGAAATATGTTAATCATGCGACTAAGATTTTTTTAGCAACTTGTCTCTTGTTCGCCATCATCTTACTTTTCGTCAATGTGACACTTCGCTATTTCTTCAAATCTGCCATCTTTTGGGCTGAAGAAACGCTACGGTACCTAATTGTATGGATTACTTTCATCGGTTCTTCTATGTGCATTCGTGAAGAATCTCATATTGCTATTGACGTTCTTTCCAATGTTTTAAGCAGGAAGGGCAAATGCATCCTCAAAATCTTACTCAACGTTGTAGGAATCATCTTCGGCGCCATTTTGTTGATCGTATCCTTTAAATTTATTCAGAAAGTTTATACTACAAACCAAGTTTCATCGACCATAGGGAATATGCCAATGTACGTAATTTATCTTTGTTTTCCCATCGGCTTTGCTCTTTACACGCTGCAATCCTTAGACAAGGTGCGATCATTGTTAAAATCCGTAAAAAAAGAAAGCACACAATCATGACAAGTATTTTATTCTTCTTTTTATTTATCATGCTGGCATTGAATCTTCCTGTTTTTATGGCCTTGATTGTTTCAACTGCTACTGTATTGACATGCTTTACTTCAATCACACCAGGCATCATACTCCAGCGGATGTTTGCAGGTATCGACAAATTTTCCTTGATGGCTGTTCCTTTTTTTATCTTTGCGGCCAATGTAATGAATCAAGGCGGTTTAGCGCCCCGTATATTGGACTTTACCAATGCATTGGTAGGACATAAGCGTGGTGGGCTAGCGTATACCGTGGTACTCACATGCATGTTTCTGGGAGCTGTCAGCGGTTCTTCACCCGCTACAGTCGTAGCGATATGCTCTTTAATGCTACCCGTGATGGAACAGAGCGGCTATAGCAGGGGATTTTCCGTAGGACTTATCATGGCAGCTTCCTCTGTAGCTGTGATTATTCCCCCCAGCATCGGCATGATTGTATATGGTACAGTGACAGGAACTTCCATAGGGGAACTCTTTTTGGCAGGTTTTTTCCCAGGCATCATTTATGGTACAGCTTTTATGCTTTACAGCGCTTATTACACTCGAAAACACAATGTTCCCTTAAGACCCCAAGCAACATCCGAACACAGATGGAATTCTTTTAAAAGCTCTGGTTGGGCCTTAATTATCCCAATTCTGATTATTGGAAGTATCTACGGAGGTTTCTGCACACCTACAGAATCAGCAGGTATTGTATCTGTCTATGCCATTTTTGTCAGTTGTTTCATATATAGGGAGCTTTCTTTTAAAGAGCTCGTCAATGTCGCTTATGAATCGGCTATAGGCACGGCTCAAGTGATGATCATTTTAGCTGGAGCTAGCGTTTTTTCTTGGTTACTGACTAGACTTCAAATACCCGCAACATTAGCAAAGGTTCTAAACTCGGTAGCCCAATCTCAAATAATGGTTCTATTAGTTATCAACATCATATTGTTAATATCCGGAATGTTTTTAGATCCAGCGTCTATTCAAACAATAATGTCGCCTCTATTTTTGCCTTCTGCGGTGCAATTCGGTGTACACCCCGTACATTTGGGTATTATTATGGTGGTAAATGGCGCCATTGGAATGTTTACTCCACCCTTTGGACTGAATCTTTTTGTCGCCGCAGGAGTGACCAAAATATCCCTCAGCGAACTAATGAAAGACGTTTGGATATGGATTTTGATCAGCTTTATTGCCTTATTTCTTATTACCTATATTCCACAAATTTCAATGGTATTGCCAGATTTGCTCTTCAAAAAATGAGGAATACCAACTGAAAATCAACTCACTTGGAGGTGTTCATGCAAGGTATTGCTGATGGGTATAAGCCATGTCAAAACCGTCCCATTATAGAGATCGCTTGGGCACAAGTACGAGCGTATTGCAGATTACTTCCTCCGGCTGATCAACTTCGACGAGAAGCAGATCCTCGAAAACAACGTCCTCGCCCTGATCAGCGACGCCGAGTAACAGGAAGCCAAGCTGCTTTTTAAGGGCAGAACGTCCGACGTTCTGCCCTTATTTATTCGGCATTCCGTCAGAGTTCTGATCCTCAACCTTTTCGACCACAGTATAATGTTGTTGATTGCTGGCCGTAGAGTCGAATCTTATGATCGGCCATGCAAATTTTCTCTATTTAGGAGGAGATATCCATGCCCTTTCCGAGCGATATCGAAATAGCGCAGTCCTGCAAGATGGACCCCATCGTCAGCGTCGCCGCGAAGCTGAACATTCCCGAAGACGATCTCGAGCTGTACGGCCGCTACAAGGCCAAGATCTCCCACGACCTCTGGAACTCGGTCAAAGACCGCCCCAACGGCAAGCTGATTCTCGTCACGGCCATCACCCCCACCCCCGCCGGAGAGGGGAAGACCACCACGGCCGTCGGACTCGCTCAGGCGATGTTCAAGATCGGCAAGAAGGCCGCTCTCGCCCTCCGCGAGCCCTCGCTCGGGCCGGTCTTCGGCGTCAAGGGCGGCGCCGCCGGCGGCGGATACAGCCAGGTCGTCCCAATGGAGGATATCAATATCCACTTCACCGGCGACCTCCACGCCATCACGGCCGCTCATAACCTGCTCGCCGCAATGCTCGACAACTCCCTCCAGCAGGGCAACCCGCTCAACATCGACCCCAGACAGATCGTCCTCAAGCGCGTGATGGATATGAACGACCGCTCGCTTCGGAATATCGTCATCGGACTGGGCGGTAAGGCCAACGGCGTGCCCCGCGAGAACGGCTTCGATATCACCGTGGCCAGCGAGGTCATGGCTATCTTCTGTCTGGCGACGAGCCTGAGCGACCTGAAAGAGCGGCTCTCCCGGATCATCGTGGCCTATACCTACGACGGCAAGCCTGTGACCTGCGCCGATTTGGAAGCTCAGGGCGCGATGACGATGTTGCTCAAGGACGCGCTGAAGCCGAATATTGTTCAGACTCTGGAGCACACGCCGGCGTTCATCCACGGCGGGCCGTTTGCCAATATCGCCCACGGCTGCAACAGCATTATGGCGACCCAGTACGGCTTGAAACTGGCCGACTACACGATCACTGAGGCGGGCTTCGCCGCTGACTTGGGCGCTGAGAAGTTCTTGGATATCGTCTGCCGTCTCGGTGGAATCAAGCCGAACGCCGTCGTGATTGTGGCGACGGTCCGGGCTCTGAAGATGCACGGCGGCGTGGCGAAGGACAAGCTGGGCGAGGTCAACATGGAGGCTCTGGCCGCCGGGATCCCGAACCTGGAGAAACACATCGAGAACATGAACTCGTTCGGCCTGCCGGTCGTCGTGGCGGTGAACGCGTTCCCCACCGACCGGCCCGAGGAGCTGCAGCTGGTCGAGGACAAGTGCGCGGCGCTCGGCGCCAAGGTCGTCCTGTCGGAGATCTTCGCCAAGGGCGGCGAGGGCGGTATTGAGATGGCAAAGGCGGTTGTCGAGGCCTGCGACCAGCCCAACACGTTCCACTACCTGTACGAGCCGTCGATGAGCCCGAAGGAGAAGATCACGACCATCGCGACGAAGATCTACGGGGCTGACGGCGTGGACTTCACGGCGGACGCGGAGAAGGACCTGAAGCGGTTTCACGATTTGGGCAAGGACGACCTTCTGGTCTGCATGGCTAAGACCCAGTCGTCGATTTCTGACAACGCGAACTTGAAGGGCCGTCCGACCGGTTTCCGCGTGACGGTACGTGAGGTTCGTCTGTCGGCCGGCGCCGGGTTCTTGGTGGCCCTGTGCGGCGCGATTATGACGATGCCTGGTCTGCCGAAGCGTCCTGCGGCGTGCAATATCGACGTGGACGAGAACGGCGTCATTTCCGGTCTGTTCTAAACTCTTCTCTTCTCTCCAAACAGCTTCACTCTTCTGCACCAACTTACTTAAACATTCAGCCGCCCGATAACGAAAGTTATCGGGCGGCTCGCTTTTTATCGGCCCATCAGAGGACGCGACCTTGCGCGAAGCTGATGGGCTAAGATAAAATAAAGAAACTTCAGATTATTATCCTATTCCAGCGAAGACAGGAGAGCGTAACCATGCAGGACCTTAAAAAGCACTGCCGTCTGGCAATCGTTCAGGCCGAGCCGATTCTTTTTGACAAGGCCGCCTGTGTCGCGAAAGCCGTTCAGCTGATCGGCGAGGCGGCGGCGAAGGGCGCCGAGTTCATCGTCTTTCCCGAGCTGTTTATCCCCGGTTACCCGGTGGGCATGACCTTTGGCTTCACGGTGGGGAAACGGGACGAGGGCGGCCGGGAGGACTGGAAGCGCTACTACGACAACTCGGTCGTGACCGGCGGCGAAGAGACGCGGCTCCTGTCCGAGGCGGCCAAACGCGCCGGCGCGTACGTCAGCATCGGCTTTTCGGAGCGGGACGGCGTGAGCGGGACCCTGTACAACTCCAACATGATTTTCGGCCCCACCGGCGAGCTGCTTTCCCTGCACCGAAAGATCAAGCCGACTGGCTCCGAGCGGGTCGTCTGGGGCGACGGGAACAAGGGGTACTTCCCTGTCGTCGCCACGCCTTGGGGCCCTGTGGGCGTCCTGATCTGCTGGGAGACCTACATGCCGCTGGCGCGGGTAGCCCTCTACGAGAAGGGTGTCTCGATCTACATCTCAGCGAACACGAACGACAACGAGGAGTGGCAGTCGACGATCCGGCACGTGGCTATTGAGGGCCACTGCTACTTCATCAACGCCGACCTGCTGATCACGAAGGAGAGCTATCCGAAGGGCCTGCACGAGCCGGAGCGGGTCGCTTCCCTCGAACGGACTGTTTGCCGCGGCGGTAGCTCGGTAATCGACCCGTACGGGCACGTGGTTGCTGGGCCGGTCTGGGACAAAGAGGACATCATCATCGCGGACCTCGATATGGACGAGGTAGCCAAAAGCCGAATGGAATTTGACGCCTGCGGCCATTACTCCCGACCTGATATCTTCACGTTCCGGGCCGAAGAAAAATAGCGTTCATACGCGGCAGTCAAGAGAACTTGTTCAAGAGACAAGCCGGCGCGCCTCACGGCGTGCCGGCTTGAGTTTGTCTGCGATTAGCCGTCTTCTCAGACGACGTGCAGGTCGTACCCGGTTCGGCTCTGGAACGTTTCAAGCGTTTCGGCCAGCTGGCGCTCGGCCTCGGCGCCCAGCGGCAAAAACGGCAGGCGGAGCCGTCCTGACTTCCAGCCCAGCTTAGCCATGGCGCACTTGAGCCCCGGCACGCCCCACTTGGACGTGACGGCCCCGTTGAGCGGAATCAGCTCGCCCTGCATGCGCCGCGCATCCGGTATATCCCCCGACAGAGCACGCTCGGCCAGCTCGACGCAGTAGTCCGGCGCGATGTTGGCCACTGCGAGCGTTCCTCCCACTCCGCCGGCGAGCAGCGTGGGCATGAGAAACGACCCGCTGCCGGCGAACACGGCGAAACCCGGCCGGGCCTGATGGGCGACTTGGGCGATCTGGGCGATGACGCCGCCCGAGTCCTTGATCCCCGCCACGTTGGGGTGCTGAGACAGAGCCACGGTCACGGCCGGAGGAATGTTGACGCCCGAGTTGCCCGGCATGTTGTAGAGCATGACGGGAAGCGGCGAGGCGTCGGCGACGGCGGTCAGCCACGCGGTCAGCCCTGCCGGGGTGAGAGCGCCCTTGTAGTACGTGGGGCTCAGGACGAGTACGGCGTCGGCTCCGGCGTCGGCAGCCGCCTCGTTCAGCTCTTTTGTGACCGGCAGGCTTTCGCTGCCTGTGCCGGCGATCATCGCTTTTGAAGGGGCCAAATGCGCCCGAACGAACTTCATCAGGTCGATTTTCTCCCGCTGGGTCAGGGACGCGAACTCGCCGTTGCTACCCATGACGACAATTCCAGCCAGTTTCGTCCGTCCCAGCCGCTCCAAGTTGAACGCCAAACTCTCGTAGTCGATTTTGTCGTCATCGGTGAACGGCGTGACGATCGGCGCAAAAATCCCGCGAATTTCCTTCATGGTCTCCCCTCCTCTGGCCTTGCCGCCAGGTTCTGAACCGCTCGAGTTTCTTAATTCAGCATACCAGCTAAGCAATCATTGGTAAATCCAATGAATACTATTTATGATATGATCTATATAAATATCCATCTCTGAACGGGGGAATAAGGGTGCTTCTGACAGAAATCGAAACGTTTCTCGCCATCGCCGCGACGGGCAGCTTCCGCAAGGCCGGGGAAATGCTGAACGTCACCCAGTCGACCGTGAGCCTGAGGCTCAAGCGGCTGGAAAGCGAGCTGGGCTATTTGATGATCGACCGCCGTCGGGGGGACAAGCAGGTGCGTCTCACGCCGGCCGGAGACGGGTTCCTTCGGGCCGCCGAGCAGATTAAAACGGCCCTACAGTCGGTGACGACCGGCCGGGAGGCCGACTCAAAGCTGCGAATCGGGGCCGTTGACAGCGTGAACGTCTATCTGTTGGCCGGGCTGTTCGAGTCGGTTCGGCAGAACGAGCCGAGCATTCACTTGGAAGTGGGGACTCACCAGAGCTGGCAGGTCTACGAGCTGATCGAGCGGAACGAGTTGGATCTCGGCTTCGTCCTGACGGCCCGCCCGTCGGTTCAGGTGACCGCAACGCCGCTGTTTTACGAGAACCTGTCGGTCATGCGGATCCGGCGAGACGACTGGCCGGAGGCAGTTTCTGCCGACGAGCTGGACCCAAAGGGCGAACTGCCCATCCTCTGGGGCGACCGCGTGGCGCTGTGGCACGACCAGATTTGGGATCCGACGGTATCGCCGCTCTGCCGTCCCGACACGGTGGCGCTCGTCCGTCGCCTGCTGGTTTCTCCCGACCAGTGGTGCCTCGTCCCCCAGTCCGTCCGCGCCGCGCTGGAAGGCGAGTTCTCGTTCCAGCAGCTGGCCGAGCGGCCGCCGCAGCGAATCTGCTACCGGCTTGAGCCCCGTCATCCCCGGCCCAGCGCCGTGAAGGCTCTGGCGGTCGTCCGGGAGCTGAGCGATCAGCTGGCCCAGTCGTACCAGGCGGACGGCTCCATCAGTTAAAAAAAGGCCGGCCCCAAACGGGCCGGCCTTTTTCAGTTCCTCGCAGAAACTTGTTACTTGACGGCGAGAGGCTTTTCAGAGCCCCAGAGACCGTGGATATTGCAGTACGAAAGGGCCATCAGCGTGCCGCTCGTCTTGAGCTTGAGGGTCACAGATCCTTTCGGCTCGCAGAGCGACGGGCCTTCGTCCGCGCCCTTCGGCGATTCAGCGTGAGCGACGTAGTGGAAGTCCGCCAGCTCGATCGGATTTTTTGCCCCGTCGGGCAGGAAGAACAGCTTCATCCAGCTGATGTGGTGAGCCGTCGTGTTGGGGTGAGCGATCTCCTTCCCCACTGACAGGCAGACTTCAAACGCCTCGCCGGCCGCGACGGTTTCAGGAGCGTCGATGACAGGAACGTGCTTTTCGCCTTTCCAGTCGCCAGTCTGAATCAATTCGCCAAGTTTCATATCGATTACCTCCTCCAGTGGTGGTATATCTTGTATTATGACGGCCGCGAGGCCGTTTCGCAAGGAAAATCAGTCAAGGAGGATTACCCGTTAAATGACTTACTGGGAAGTCCGCGCGTCGGCGACAGGCCGGTGGGACAGCAATATTCGCGTCGTGGCCTCTATTCTCCCGGTGCGGGACGTCGCCGAGGCGCGCCGCAGAGGCGCGACAGAGGAAAAGTTCTGGCAGGAAGCCGACGAAAAAGCCCGCCGAGTAGCCAGCCGCGCCGGCCTGCCTTCGCAGGCCGCCAGCCAACTGATTCGACGGGCCAAGAGCAACCCCTGTTTGGAAACTTTTTTGCTGATCGTCTATTAGGCCAGCGCGCGCAGGCGCTCCCACAGCTCTTTCTGCTGGGGCGTCAGGCTCTGCGGCGTGGTGATCTCCACCCGGGCGAACAGGTCGCCTGACAGGCTCTCCTCCCGCAGGGGAAGGCCGCGCCCTTTCAGCCGAAGCCGCATGCCGCCCCTCGTGCCGGCCGGAATTTTTACGGTCACAGATCCGTCCACGGTAGGAACCTTCGCCGTGCCGCCCAAAGCGGCGTCCCACGGGGCCACAGGGACTTTCACCTCTAAGTCCCAGCCCTGAACGGCGAAGACCGGGTCAGTCCGGAACCTCACAGTGACGAACAGATCACCGTTCGGCCCACCGCCCAAGCCGGGCGAGCCCTGGCCGCGAAGCCGAAGCCGCGTGCCGTCGCTGAGCCCCCGGGGCAGGTTGACCTCGATCTCCCGACTGCCCCGCTCGTCCCGAAGCGTCAAGGTCTTTCGCATCGGCGCGTGAAACGCCTCGCGGATCGACAGCTCGATCGACGCTTCCACGTCGCTTCCGCGCCGCCCCGCCGACGAGTGGAACGTCCGGCCGCCGCCGCCAAAACCGCCGAATATCGTCCTGAAGAACTCGCTGAAGTCCCCGGCGTCGCCGAAGTCCACCCGCGTTCCGCCGGGGAAACCGCCGAACCCACCGGCCCCCTGAGAGGCGCTCTGCCAGTCCGGCCCCAGCTGGTCGTAGGTCGCCCGCTTCTGCGGGTCGTTCAGCACCTCGTAGGCCTCGTTAATGTCCTTGTAGCGGGCTTCCGCGTCCGGCGCCTTGTTCACGTCCGGATGGTACTTTTTCGCCAGCTTCCGATACGCCGACTTGATCGCCGCCCCGTCGGCCGTGCGCTCGACGCCGAGTATTTTGTAATAATCCTTGTACGAAGCCGTCACGGCCCATCACCTCTTATTTAACTAATACTGACCTATGATACTGTGACCCTATTCGGCTGTGCAACGCCATTCTACCGATCTATTCGGACGGGCGCGAGTTTTCCAGCTGTCTGAGCCGCCGGAGCTCGGGGACGATCATCAGCGTCGTGGCCGCCGTGGCCGCCAGGTCGGCCACCGGCATGGTGTACAGGAGCCCGTCAAACCCCCAAGCCAGAGGCAGCAGCAGAATTGCCGGCACCATGAACAGAATCCGCTGAACCAGCGTGAGCACGATCGACCGACCGGGCCGTCCGGTCGCCTGAAAATAGAGACCCGAGACGATCTGATAGCCCACGATCGGCATGGTGAACAGGTACACCCGGAAGCACCGGCGGGCGAACTGGAAGTACAGGTCGCTCCCCCGGCCGAAAAGTTCCATCACCTGATCGGGCCAAAGCTGGAAGACGCTCCAGCCGAGGACGCAGACGACTGTGGCAGTCCAAACTGACAGGCCGTAGGTTCGGCGAACCCGGCCCATGTTCCCGGCCCCGTAGTTGAACCCCAAGATCGGCTGAGCGCCAATGCTGATACCGATCAAAACGGCGATGAGGATCTGATTGACCTTCATCACGATGCCCATGACCGACAGCGGGATATCCGAGCCGTAGGGTGACTGAGTTCCCCAGCTGACCAACGCGTTGTTCATGCAGATTTGGACGATAATGAAGGTGACGTTGTTCAGCAGGCTGGACGCGCCCAAGGACAAAATTCGACTCATCACCTGCCGCTGAATCCTGAAGTGGTGCCGCTGCAGGGTGATCGAGTTGAACCGAAACGCGTACGCCACGGTCATGAAAAACGAGACCATCTGGCTGATGACCGTAGCGGCCGCGGCGCCGGCCACTCCCATGCCGAGCCCCCAGTCAAAGATGAAAATCGGGTCTAACGCCACGTTCAGCAGCGCGCCGGTCAGAGACGACCACATGGCCCAGCGGGGGCTGCCGTCGGCCCGAATGAGGTTGACCAGCCCGAGGGTAACCATGACGAACGGCGTGCCGATGAGGCAGATGGCGCCGTAGCTTTGAGCGTAAGGAAGAACCGTCGGCGTCGCGCCGAACAGCTTCAGCATCGGCGTGAGAAAGACCCATGAAAAGACTGCTAAGACCGAGCCGAGGACGCTTTCAACCGCCAGCGAGTTGCCCACGAAAAAGGCCGCCTCTTCCGGCTGGCGCCGCCCCAGCGACAGGCTGAAGTTGGAGCAGCTCCCGTTGCCCAACAAAAGCGCCAAGGCCATGGTAATTGCGACCAACGGGAACGACACGTTGGTCGCCGCGTTGCCCAGATACCCCACTCCCCAGCCGATAAAAATCTGATCCACAATGTTGTAAACCGAGTTGACGACCAGCGACACCACCGCCGGCGCGCCAAACTCCCGCAAGAGCTTTCCCAGCGGGGCAGTTCCCAGCCGAGACAGATCGTTTCGCGCCATACATCACCATTCCTCTCATATGGAATACTTTGTAGCATACTTTTTTACCTCTGCGCAACCGAAAGTCAGCCAAAATCGACCGTAAGGAAATATTCCGGCACGGAAGAAACCGATCGCCTATAATAGGGACAAAACTTCCCTGAAAGGAGCGTCGTTCGGCTGTGAAGACCCTGTCATTTCTTCAGCCGCTGGCCCAGACGGCCAAGAGCGTTCTCCCTCTGGTTGCCGTCCTTCTCGTCATTCAAGTCGTGGTGCTCAAGAAGCCCTTGGCCGACGTGAAAAGCTTTCTCATCGGCTTGGCCTACACGGTCGTCGGGCTTCACTTTTTCCTCGTCGGCGCGAACCTGTGCCTGCTCCCGCTGGGCGACACGGTGGGACGGAACCTGTACGTCCTGAATCACCGGTGGCTCATCGTCCTCGTCGGCGTCGTGCTGGGCTACTTCGGCACGCTGGTCGAGCCGGCCCTGCGGACTCTGGCACTGCAGGTGGAAGAGCTCTCGGTCGGCGTCATCTCCCGCCGGCTCCTGATCAACGGTGTGGCGATCGGCTTCGGCCTAGGCATGGGGCTCGGGCTGTGGCGGCTGATGAGCGGCGTTTCCTACATCAAGGTGCTGCTGCCGCTCCTTGCGACCGTCGGCCTCTTCGCCTGCATCACCCCTCAGCCGTTCGCCGCCGTGGCGCTTGACGCGGCCAGCGCCACCACCGGGCCGGTGAACATACCGGTGAACATGGCCATCGCCCTCGGCCTGGCAGGCTCCATCGCGGGGGTCGACCCCCTGCTCGCCGGCTTTGGGCTGGTAGGGCTGACGTCGCTCGGCTCAATGATCGCCACAATGGTCCTTTCCATCGCAGCTCGGCTGTGACGCTTGAAGGAGGAAATAGAATGGAACTTTTAGTCATCATCGTTGAACGGGGCAAGGCCGACACGGTCGTCCAGGCCGCCAACGCCGCCGGAGCCTTCGGCGCCACCACGCTTTACGGACGCGGCGCGCCCTCGTCGGAGATACGAAAATTTCTCAGCTTCTCCATCGAGTCGTCGAAAGAGCTGATCTTCATGCTGATTACCCCGCAGAACAGCGACGCCATCATCAAGGCGGTCACGGAAGCCGGACAGCTCAATTCTCCCGGCCGAGGCATCGCGTTCACCGTGCCGGTAAATCAGGTCGTCGGCCTGAGCCGAATCACAGCGCCACAAAACTGACGCCGAAAAAACGAAGCGGCCCGGACTCCTTCGAGTCCGGGCCGCTGATTTTTTCTTCGCCGATCAATCGTCGTCCGACCGGCCGCCGGAGACGGCGACCAGCCCTAAAATACCGCAGAACGCCAGAATCGCCCCAAACGGGTGCCAGCCCTGCAAAAGCCACAGGACCAGAGCCAACCCCAAAAGAGCCGAGCCGATTTTTCCCAAAAGGGACAGCAGGCGAACCGTCCGGGACGGTGGTTCCAGCTCCTCCGGCTCCTCGCCGTCGGGAGACTTGACCGATATCACCGGCTCGCGCCGATGAAGCGGCAGAGGGCGAACCGGTCTGCCTTCTTCCGTCTCTCTCTCAAACAGGATCGGCCTCATCTCTCCGCGCCTTCCGCTTCCTTCGCGACCGGCGCCGCCCTGCCGCCGGTCAGCTTCAGCAGGTCGCTTGGCGCGATGATCATCTGAACGCCCCGACGGCCCGCGCTCACGGCGATCGTCGGCAAAGCGAGCGCCCGCTCGTCCAAGAAGAACTGATGCGCCCGCTTGATTCCCAGCGGCGAACAGCCGCCCCGCTGGTACCCGGTCAGGCTGAACAGGTCCTTGAGCGGGACCATCTCGACTCGGCCGTACCCGGCCGCCCGAGCCAGCGCCTTCAAGTCCACCTCGCAGTCCGCCGGTATGGACGCCACGACCAGATTCGCCTTCCGACCGTCTCCCAACAGAGCCAGCGTCTTGTACACCCGATTCAGCTCGATGCCCAGGACGCTGGACGCGTGAACAGCGCTCAAGTCGCTCTCGTCCACCGGGTACGTTACGACTTCCACCGAAACGCCGGCCTTTTGAGCCATACGAACGGCGTTCGTCATCTCCTGAGCCATGTTCTCACCTCCGCGGGTCGCTTTTCGTATTGTAGCAGAAAACCCGTTGGCCCCAGCAAAAATAAACGCAAGTTTCACTTGACAGATCGACGAAACTTAATTATCATCAGTTCATCAAAAACAAATTGACTGAACGGAGGTTTCATCATGAAAAAACTGATTTGTACCGCAGCGCTTCTGGCGGCTTTGGCGGGCGGGGCATTCGCCGCGCCGGTTCTGAAAGTGGGGACGGAAAGCACCTACCCGCCTTACGAGTTTATCGGTCCGTCGGGAAAACTGGAGGGTTTTGACGTCGAACTGGCAGAAGCGGTCGCCGCCAAGCTGGGAATGGAAGTTCAGTGGCAGGACATGGCCTTCGACGCGCTGATTCCAGCCCTGCTGACGAAAAAGATTGACATGATCGCGGCGGGCATGAGCGCCACAGAGGAGCGGGCCAAGCGGGTGGCGTTTTCGATTCCCTACGAGGAGTCGGTCAGCGCCTTCATCACCCGGCCTGACGGGCCGAAGAGCATTGAAGAGCTGAAGGGGAAAATCGTCACAGTTCAGCTGGGAACAATTCAGGACACCTTCGCCGACTCGATGGAAGGCGTGACGGTGAAGAAGTTCCAGAAGTACGACGACTGCGTGAGGGAAGTGGTCCTCGGCCGGGCCGACGCCTCGCTGATGGACGTGCCAGTCGCCAAGGACTACGTGAAAAGCGAGCAGTTCGGCGGCAAGATCGCCCTGTTCGAGCAGAAGATCTCCACTGGCGACAAGGCGCTGGCCATGTCCAAGGACGCGCCCGAGCTGAAGGAAAAGGTCGACGCCGCCCTGAAAGCCATGGAAGCCGACGGGTCTCTGCAGGCCCTGAAGGACAAGTGGTTCAAGTAACCAATCACAGGAGATGTGCCTGCCCGCCGCGTCAGCGGCGGGTTTTTCTTTTGCCGGCTTGCCTGTTGGTGCTATCATGAAAAAAGAATTTCCTCTTTCACGCCAACGGCGCGGCCTCTGCCGCGCCAAAACAGGACACAAAGGAGACGCGACCAAAGTGAAACGCAGCGACGCCCCAGCCCCTCTGCTGATAAAGAACGCCGACCTGTACGACCCGGCCCCTCAAGGGATCACGAGCCTGTTGATTTTAGGCGGGCGCATTGCCCAAATCTGCCCGGACTTGGACGAGCGGTCCATTCGGTCGGTCCTGCCCGATCTGGTCGTCATGGACGTATCGGGCGCGCGGACCCTTCCGGGGCTGATTGACGGGCATAACCACTTTGCCGGCGCCGGCGGCGAGGGCGGTTTTCAGTTCCGCACGCCGCCGGCCCAGCTGACCGACTTCACCCGGTCGGGCATCACGACCGCCGTCGGGCTTCTTGGAACGGACGGATACAACCGAAGCCTCGAAGACCTGCTGGCTAAAAGCCGGGCGCTGGACGCCGAAGGGCTTTCGACGTGGATATTCACCGGCTCGTATCAGCTGCCCGGGCCGAACCTGTGCGGCTCGACGGCTCGGGACATCTGTCTCATCGACAAGGTCATCGGCTGCAAAATCGCCCTGTCGGACCACCGATCGTCCCACCCGTCGGCCGAAGCGCTGCGGAGCCTCGTCTCGTCGGTCCGAGTCTCCGCCATGCTGGCGGGCAAGCGCGGCGTCGTCTGCGTCCACATGGGCAGCGAGGAAACCGGCCTTGAGCCGCTGCGAGAGGCGCTGCGAGGCACCGACGTGCCGAAAACCCAATTTTTGCCCACCCACGTGGGCCGATGCGAGGACCTGACCCGCGACGCGGTCCGCTGGGTGCGCGAGGGCGGCGCCGCAGACATCACCGCCTCAGACGAGGCCGCGTCCCGGTTCGGCCAGTTCGTCGTCGCCGGAGCTGACGTCAGCCGAGTGACGCTGACGTCCGACGGCAACGGCTCCATGCCGGTCTTCAACGAGGAGAAAGAGCTCGTCGGCATGGGCGTCGGCAGCCCGTCGTCCATTTTAAAGACCATCGGGGACATCGTCACAGGCGGCGTCGCTGACCTGACGACCGCCGTCTCGCTGGCGACGAAAAACCCGGCGGCCCTGCTCGGCCTGCCCGGCAAGGGAAGCCTAAAACCGGGTTTTGACGCCGACTGCCTCGTCCTGAACGACGACTGGACGGTTCGATCGGTGGTCGCCCGAGGCGTTCCTGCGGTTTGGGACGGAAAAATCCTCGTCAGGGGAACGTACGAGCGCTGAACGAAAAAATCCCAGTCCGCCCAACCGAGACGAACGAAAGGAGAACATCATGAGGGAACCAGCCGCCGTCCCAATCGTCCCGCTGATTGACGAACTCGCCCAAACGGTCAACGGGTTTAAAGACATCGAAAAAGCGGCCCAACGGGACTGGAAAGCGCTTTCTCCCCAAACGGCCGTGGATTTTGCCAAAGAACTTTATCGGCTGGACGTTCGCCAAGCTAGGATGTACAGCGTTTTTCTCCTAGGATACTCGGCCTCAGACGACGCCTTACAATTTATGAAAGATGTCGTCTCAAACGACGGCGACTGGCGAGTTCAGGAAATTCTAGCAAAAGCGTTCGACGAGTTTTGCAAAACCCGCGGATATGAAAACTCTTTGCCAGTCATCGACATGTGGCTGAGCGACGAAAACCCGAACGTCAGACGGGCGGTCTCCGAGGGACTGCGAATCTGGACGGGCCGCCCCTTTTTTAAAGAGCACCCGCAGGAGGCGGCCAAGAGGCTCGCGTTCCACAAGGAGGACCCGAGCGAATACGTCCGAAAGTCCGTCGGGAACGCGCTCAGAGACATCAGCAAAAAACATCCCGACCTGATCCGCGACGAGCTCAGGACTTGGCGTCTCGAGACGAAAGAAATTAAACAAACCTACCGGCTCGCGAACGCGTTTCTCGCCCGCTGAGGCAGCGCAAATTCCTTTTGAACCTTCTGTTCCTGCCGCGCTTTTCCAGCCGCCGATTCCACAAAATTTTTCCTCTGTTGCGGGACATAAGAAAAAGTCAGGGCCGCCCAATGGGCGGCCCTGACTTTTTTCTGCGTTCACTAGAAGTCCATCGACGCGCTGTTGTCGCCGGAAGCGAAGGTCATCTTCTTGATGTTCATCTGGTCTTTCATCAGGTTGTAGAAGATCTCGATCAGGTTCTCGCAGGTAGCCACTTTCTTGACCACCACGAGGCGGCACTCCGGGTAGGACTTGGCCAGCGGCGTGTCAAACGCGACCCCGAGCGTCCTGTTCGTCTCAGCGCCGTTTCTGATGCCCTGCTCCTCGTACACCTTGAGAATGGCCGGCAGAAGCGGATCGTTTTCTTGCATGATCAGGGCGTGATCAAACGCTTTCAGGTAATCCCACGCGATGCGCTTCATGCTGTTGCAGGGATACACAAAACCCGTTCTCTTGTCCACGTCCCCTTCAACCTCGATGGTCAAAAGTCCCGAATGGCCGTGCAGGTACTGAGCTTCGCCCTCATAGTCCAAGAAACGGTGAGCGTACTGAATGCTGACTTTCGTGATTGAACGCATGATATGACCCCCTCGTTTTATTTTTTGCCCCCAGGCGGTTAGGCTTCGCCGTCAGAAGACTCCCCAGTTTGTGCCGCCCGGCAGCGCGGGCACAGGTAATTGATCCTCAGGTCGTAGGTCAGGTCGATGATGCCGGTCTGCCGGCGCAGGGACTCGGTCAGATCCGACAGCTTGATGTCCGAAAGCCGGCCGCACCGCCGGCAGACCAAATGGTCGTGCCGGACGATCCGGTCGTACCGGTCCGGCTGCCCCTCAACCGAGACCTTTCGGATCAGCTTTTGATCGCACAGCGATTTCAGGTTGTTGTACACCGTCGCCAGAACGATTTTGGGATTTTCCTTCTTCAGCTCCAGAAAAATCCCCTCCGCCGTGTAATGGTGATCCGGCCTGTTGACTAAGTCCAAAATCATCTTCGCGTAGGCTGTCATTTTTCACGCACCTATTTTAGAATTAATCTAATTTTAATACTCTCAGAATAGAAGTCACGTCCTCAAATTCTTCTGACCTTGACCGATAGGACTTTCAGTTCCTTCGGACCGCCGCTGAAACTTCATCGGCCCATCTGCCTTCGCTCAATCTGCCGCGGGAGGGGGCCAAACCGTTCCCGGCAAGGCAAAAGGAAGCCGGCCTCTTTCGAGGCCGGCTTCCTTGATTGCTCATTATTTTTCTGGGACTTCAAAGGTGAGGGTCGCTATGTAGATGTATTCGTCAATCGGTTCGCCTTCAGCACCCTTCACAACCGCTTGGGTCTCGATGGCCCAGAAGCCGGGGCGCAGGGCGATGATGTGGCCTTCGCCCTTCAGATCCGTTCGGCCGTAGTACGCTTCGTCGCTGTCGTCTTCGGAGAAGCCGCCAAAACGGGCTTTGATCTCGGCAGTCTTGAGTCCCTTCCCGTCCAGAAGGACCTTGATCGGGAACGGTTTGCCGATTTCAAGCGTGCGGATATCAGCCATGGGGACGATTTCCAGCTTGTGACCGATCGGCTGCATCGTGAATGCCATGTCGCCGTCGCCGTTGACCAGGATGGTCTTTGCACCCATCGTGGACTGTTCGGTATAGGTGGCAGTTGGGTACTCGGCTTTGCCCTTCATCGCCCAGCCGTCAGGACCGTTGGACCAGATCGTCGGCTTGTAAACTACTGCCACGATCGAGCCGCCGGCAGGCGCTGCCGAGTCGAGCTTGTGCTCGTAGTTGGGCGTCTCAGAGCGCTTGAAGGCCTTCTCGCCCGAGGCGTCGAACAGTTTGACGTCGTCAAAGATCGACAGCCGAGGCGCGGGGATATCTTCCGGGTTCGGGAAGTGGTGGCCGTAGATCATGTTCGCCGTGATTCCCTTCTCACTCGGAACGGCCCGAAGCCACAGGTGGTGAGCCATGGCCGGAGCCGCAAGCAGAGACAAGCCACACAGAGCCGCGCAGGTAACGCTATGCAGTTTCATGAAAAACTCCTTTTTCGGAACTTCTTCCTCGAAGTTCCCCACTCCTGGGATATGCCCAGACGCCAGAAGTACGCCGGTGCTTTACGCCGTTACTTCAGGTCAGTGACCTCGACCCAAAGTACTGCATCCTGTTCGACGTCGTGGCCGTCAACCTGGACGGTCGCCGCTTCGAGCGCCGCGAATCCCCACCAGCCGGCCTTGGGCAAAGCGTAGACGAACGTGCCGTTCGCGTCGGCCTTGATGGTCTGGGTGAAGAAAACTTCCTTGGCGTCCTCGATGGCAGCCTTCTTGACGAAGCAGTTCTTTTTCAGATCAGGAGCGTGGTTCAGGTACTCTACTTCGATTTCGGCGTTCGGAACGGGTTTGCCGTCGGCGGTGACAACGCCGACAAAGACGTTGCCCTTCCACAGCCCATACGGTTTGGCGAGCGGAAGAATCTCGACCGGCAGGCCGATCGGCTGATCCCAGTCGGTCGGCGTGGCGCCGACGTTGACGATCATCTTGGTGCACTGCTGCATCCACAGGTCTTCGCTGGGCTCATAGTACGGAGCCGGCACGAGGCCAAAGGCGTAGTCGCCCATGGAGCGGCACTTGACGTCGGCAGCGAAAGCGTCCCCCTTGTTGGTCAGGCTGGTCCACTTGATGGGCTTCAAATCGCCCTTCAGGTCGGTCTTTTTCTCTTTGTGCACCACAAAGAACTCCTGAACGCCCATGTCCATCGTGTGTCCGGCCTCGAAGGGGTGGGTGAACACCAGTCGAACGGGAATCGTCGCGCCCTTTTCAAGGACGCTGGTCGGGGTATAGATCATCTGGAAGTGAGCCATCGCAGGGACGGCGCAGAGGACGAGCGCAGCAGCGGCGGCAAAGCCGGCAAATCTCTTCATCGGGTATAGCTCCCCTTTCAAATGTGTTCGGAAGTGGTCTTGCAAAAGCCGTTACTCGATATCCTTGCCGTCGACGATCACCTGATGGCCCGGGCCGGCGTTGAATTCCACTTCGTAGTCGCCTTCGGGCTTCTGGAACTCGTAGGTGCCCTGGTCGTCCAGCTTGGCGTCGATGAGAATTTTCTTCTGCCCGTCCCGAACGATCAGTTTAACGCCGGCAGCGGACGATCCGTCGGAGAACCCGCCCTCGCAGATGACCTTGTCGCCGTCAAGATAGCAGTTCAACAGCGCCGTGTGGGCAAACGCGGAAATGGACAGGCACAGCAGTCCGAGGGTCAGAAGCGCGATCAGTTTCTTTTTCAACTTGAATCATCCTTCCGTGCTGCAAGATACAGATTTCGCATGAAATCTGGTATTTCGTCCACCTGCCGCTCGCCGGCAGGAAGGCACCACAGTGAAAAATCAGTCTCCCGCCGCCGGTTCGGGCGAGTCCTTCCGAAGTTCAAGCAGCTGATTCTTGGGCTTGATCATTCCTAAAACAACCGTACAGATGGCGACAAAGACCGAGAAGACGATCACCATCTGGGGGCCGTTGAGGCCCAACGCCCGGCCGCCGCTGAAAATCAGCGAACCGAACAGCAGGCCAAGAACGGTTGGGAACAGAAGCGACAGGCCGACCCACCGCCACGACCCCGCCTCGACCTTAACCATGACGAGCGTCGCCAGACAGGGCGGATAGAGGGCCATGAAGATCATCAGAGCCAGAGCGTGAAGCGGCGTGTAGCCGTCCTCGCTCTGAAGTCCGTGGGCGATGCTGCCGTTCGGCGATTCGTCGGCGGGCTTGTACAGCAGTCCCAGCGTCGCGACGGTGCTTTCCTTGGCTGCCAAGGCGGACAGCAGCGACACGTTGACCTTCCAGTTGAACCCGGCGTACTTGGTCACCGGCTCCAAGAACTGGCCGATTCGGCCCAGAACGCTTCGATTAAGCACGTCGTCAGACAGGCGCTTTCTCGCCCGGCCGCGGGCGGCTAAAAACGCCCGCCACTCTTTGTTGACCTTGCGGACGTCCGGGTCTTTGCTCTTCGAGACGTCGTACAGGTCGGCGAAGTGCGTGGACGACGGCAGATAGTTCACCAAATTGCTCTTCGCGACGCCGGCGAAAATAGCCCGCTTGGTGCGGTCCATGGCGTCGATCAGCTCTTCCATGCCCTCGTCGGTGGCGACCAGCGGCGCGAACCGGGTGTCCGCGATGGCGCTCCGAAAGTCTTGAGCCGCCTTGTTCACATCCGCCTGGCAAGACTGAACGACGTCTTCCTGCGCGCCGGGGAACCGGGTCAGAAAGAATATGCCCACGGTCACAGCCGCGACGATCGTGCCGATCTTTTTGACGAAAATCAGCGTCCGCTCGACCGACCGAAGGACGACCCCCCGAAGGGTCGGGATGTGGTACGGCGGCAACTCCATGATGAACGGCGCCGACGGCTTGTTCTTCAGCACCGTCATGGTGAGCACTTTGGCCGCGCACAGCGCCATGAACAGGGTGATCGTGGAGATAAACACCATCATCGACGCGGAAATATCGGCGAAGAACGCGCCGATCAGCAGCGAGTACAGGGGCACCTTGGCCAGACAGTTCATCATCGGCACGACGAGAATCGTGGCCAGCCGGGCTTTTTCGTCGGCGATGACCCGGGTCGCCATGACGCCGGGAACCGCGCAGCCGCCGACGAAGACGCCGCCCAGAATCAGCGGCAGGGTCGACTGGCCCTGCAGGCCAAACCGGCGAAGCGCCCGGTCGAGAATGAACGCGATTCGGGGCATATAGCCCAAGTCTTCCAAGACGGCGATGCAGGCAAAAAGCACGAGGAAGATCGGCACGTAGTTCAGCACCGCGTTCAAGGAGATGACGACGCTCATGCCCAGATCCCTCAGAAGGCCGTCGGTCAGGAGGCCGCCCTTGGGAAGGATCATTGTGGCGTACAGCTCGATCCGCCGCAGGACCGGCCCAAAGTACTCGGTAAGCTTGTAGCCCCGGTTGATGGACAAGTAATACAGCAGGTAGAACACGCCGAGCAGGATAATCGGCCCGAAGACCCGGTGAACCACAATCCTGTCCGCTCGGTCGGTCATCGACGGCCCGATTCGGCTCTTGGACTGAATCTGATTCAGCACGGCCGAAACGGCGGTGTGCCGCCTCAGGCCGACTTCCGCCGCCGAGGTGTCGCCGATTTCTTCAAAAAAATTTTTCTTGTGCTTCTCCGCCGCCTCAAGAATCCCCGGCCCGGCGGGCGTCGCCTTCAGGATGTCCTCCACTTGGGAGTCGTTCTCGAGAAGCTTGACCGCTCCCCAAAGGGGTGGAAACGCCAAGCCTGAAACGCCTTCTATCGCCTTGGTCAGCTCTTCGACGGCCTCGGACAAGTCGCCGTAGTCCAGCGGCTTCATGTCCGACTTCTTCCGGCTTTTGGCCTTGATCGCTTCCAGAAGTTCGGCCTTGCCCCTGAGCTTGTTTCCCACCGTTCTCACGGCCGGGACGCCCAGCAGCTCGGACAGTTTGCCGGCGTCGATCTTCAGCCCCCGGCCTTCGGCCACGTCGGCCATGTTCAGAGCCAGAATGAGCGGCACGCCCATTTCGATGAGCTGAACCGTCAGGTACAGCCCCTGTTTCAGGTTGGAGCTGTCGAGCACGTTGACGACGAAGTCAGCTTCGCCGCTCAGCACGCTGTCGCGGGTAACCGTCTCTTCCAGCGAGTAGGACGTCATGCTGTACACGCCCGGCAGGTCGATAACCTGATAGGTCTCCCCGTCCAACTTGAACGCGCCCCTCTTCACGTCCACAGTCACGCCAGGGTAGTTCGCCACATGCTGCCGCGCGCCGGTCAGCATGTTGAACAGCGTCGATTTACCGCAGTTAGGCTGTCCGACTAAGCCGATGCGTATCAAGACACCACCTCCAGCAGTCGGGCCTCCTCATGGCGAAGCGACACGTGCGCCCCGTCAAGGACAAATTCCACCGGGTCGACCAACGGCGCGTTGCGCAGAACTTCGACTACCGCCCCCCGAAAGAATCCCATGTCCATCAGCCGCTGGCCCACGACGCCAGCCGCGTTGGAACGGCGTATGCGCACCACGTTGCCCGGCCGAATCTCGTCGAGTGTCATTCCCCCTACCCCTTTCCGAAAAACAAAATTCTGGTTCTTATACCTCGTCCGCTAAGTTAGTAGTGCTGAACATTATATCGTATAGAGTATGGGTCGTCCATTTGTACCGGCGGCGATCAGAAGTTCGACCGACAGACGCTGTCAGGTTTTACGTGGTATCCTTGTCCCACACAGCCGGGTTCTGCCGGCGAAGGGAGGCCCATTTTTCGTGCTTCAAGCGGTTCTTTTCGACTTTGATATGACGCTGATCGACAGCAGCGACGCCATGCTCAACAGCTTCCGCCTGCTGTCCGAGCGGTTCGGCTTTCCGCCGGTCACCCGGGAGAGGCTAATGGAGTTCATCGGCCTGCACGACGAAGCGTACTGGCGCGAGGCGATCGGCGGGATTTCTGAAGAAATACTCGACTACTACCGACAGGTCTGTCTGCCGAGCGAGCTGCCGCTGTTCCGCCCGCTGGACGGAACGGTCCAGTGCCTGAAAAACCTTCGGCGCCGCGGGCTCGCGACAGGCTGCGCGACGAACCGCCGAACCGGCGACGCCATTCTGCGCCAAACCGGCCTGTGGGATCTGATGGACTGTTCCATCGGCGCCGGCCAAGTGCCCAACCCCAAGCCGGCCCCGGACATGCTCCTTTTGGCTATGGAAAAGCTAGGCGCGTCTCCCGAATGCACCGTTTACGTCGGGGACACCGACCTTGACGTGGCCGCCGGTGTCGCCGCGGGCGTGAGGGTGGTCGCCCTGACGACGAGCACCGACGAGAAGACGCTGCGCCGCGCCGGAGCTTGGCGGGTCTGCGCCGCGCCGTCCGAGCTGGAAGGCCTGCTGGCCGGCGAAGGGTTGCTGGCTCCCGACGATGGGAACTGCCGACCGAACTAAACTGAGCACAAAAAAAGCAGCCGGACGGGCTTCCCGTCCGGCTGCTTCGCTTTTCGTTTACTCTTCCCATTCAACCGTCTCGTCAAACGGCTCTCTCGGGCTTTTAAACCCGTCGATCGGCTCTCCTGCCCCGTAGCCAAGCGCGACGCCGAGGATAAGCCGCCGCCCCTTTCCCCAGTTCAGGAAGTCTGAGACCGCCCCTTCGACGATCCGAACGTACCCGGCAATACAGCTGTCGAGTCCCAGTCCCTGAGCCGCCAGACAGAGGTGAGAGACAAAAAGTCCCGCGTCAACCAGTCCTCTGGGCAGGTCAGCCTCGTCGAGGGACACCAGCGCGACCGCCGGCGCGTCGAAAAAGACGATGCTGCGGCGGATCAGCTCGGCCGGCGAGACGCCCGCGGCTTCCATCGCCGGGGCAAACGCCTTCTGAAGCGACCGGCCGCCCCTCATCGACCGAAGGGAACCGGCAGACGCCCCGAAAGAGCCCGTCTTCCCGGACTCAAAGGCGGCGACCACGGCCGCCCGAAACGCTTCCAGCCGCGCGCCCTGCAGGACGGTAACCCGCCAAGGCTGGCCGTTTTTCGCCGACGGGGCCATGCAAGCAAGGCGAAGGACTTCTTCCAAAAGGGCGTGGGGAATCGGCTCGTTTTTGTAGCTTCTCGTCGAGCGCCGGGCCTTGATCGCCACGGAGACGGTCAGCTCGGTCATAACCTGGCGCCTCGGCCCTTGCTGCGGCCCATGGAACGGCCAACAAGCCGGTCCATCATCATCAGCTGGTCGTACTGCTCTGCCGTCAAGGCGCCGTCGGCCAGCACGGTTTCACGAATGGACGAGTCGTTCTCGTACGCCAACTTGGCCAGAGCGGCCACTTTTTCGTATCCCAGCACGGGAGTAAGCGCCGTCGCAACCATCAGGCTCTGCCCGACGAAACGGCTGATCTGCTTCTCGTTCGCCGTTATGCCGACGATGCAGCGCTCGGCAAAGCTCTGCATGCCGTCAGCCAGCAGCTGACAGCTGGACAGCACGTTGCGGGCCAACAGAGGCATGTAGGTGTTGAGCTCCAGCGCGCCCTGCGACGAAGCGATCGATACCGCCACGTCGTTGGCCATGATCTGAATGGCGATCTGGGTAATGGCCTCGCACTGGGTGGGGTTCACCTTGCCGGGCATAATCGAACTGCCCGGCTCGTTGGCCGGCAGCACCAGCTCGCCGAAACCACACCGCGGACCGGAGGCCAACAGCCGTACGTCGCAGGCGATCTTGAATACGTCAGCCGCCAGCGTCCGCACGACCCCGTGGAAGGCGCACAGCTCGCCACGGCTCGACAGGGCGTGAAACTTGTTCCGCTCCGACAGGATTCGAGTGCCTAAAAACTCGGTCAGTTCGGTAGCCACGAGCAGGCCGAAATTGGCCGGCGCGTTCAGCCCAGTTCCCACAGCCGTTCCGCCGAGCGCCAGCGGCCTAAGGAGCTCCAGCGACGTGGCGATCATTCCCAAGTCCCGACGGACCGACGCCGCCCAGCCGCCGATTTCCTGCCCTAGCGTCACCGGCGTGGCGTCCTGCATGTGAGTCCGGCCGATTTTTATCAGCCGAGAGTACCGTCTCGCCTTGGACTCCAGCCGTTTGGCTAAGTTCTCTCCCGCCGGGAGCAGTCGGCGCTCCGCC
This sequence comes from Jonquetella sp. BV3C21, assembly GCF_000468895.1. Taxonomy (NCBI): domain Bacteria; kingdom Thermotogati; phylum Synergistota; class Synergistia; order Synergistales; family Dethiosulfovibrionaceae; genus Jonquetella; species Jonquetella sp. BV3C21. Next base: position 41,158 of record NZ_AWWC01000016.1, read on the forward strand.
AGCAGGAGCGATGCCAGATGAACGGCCGACGGGAAAACGTCGTTCGTGCTCTGGGATCGGTTCACGTGGTCGTTCGGGTGAACAGGACGTCCGATGGCGTCGGACGCGACGCGGGCTATCACCTCGTTGACGTTCATGTTGGTCTGAGTGCCGCTGCCAGTCTGCCAGACCTGCAGCGGGAAGTCTTCCCACGGCGTGTTCTCGTACAGCCGAAGGGCCGCGGACGCCACCGCGTCAGCGATATCCTGAGGCACCAGCCCGAACTGCCGGTTGATCTTGGCGCAGGCCGCCTTGATTATCAGAAGCGCCTTGATAATTTCCCTCGGCATGCGGTCGGACTCGTTCCCTATCGGGAAGTTTTGAAGACTCCGCTGGGTCTGAGCCCCCCACAAGCGGTTCGCCGGCACTTCGACGGAACCGAGCGTATCGTGCTCCATCCGATATTCCATCGTCGTTCCTCCTTGAAAAACATTTCGCCCCCACCTGTCGGATAAATGCTTAAACGTGTATACTGAAATAACCATAAGAGACAGGGGGAAGTTCCGTGGACAAAACTCAAAAGACAGACGACGACCAGCTGATTCGCTTCGGCGTCGCCGTGCCGGAGAGCCTGCTGAAGCTCTTCGACAAGCGGTTTCACAAACAGGGCGTTCCTACCCGCTCAGAAGCCCTTCGGCAACTGATACGGGACTTTGTCACCGCCGACACGTGGCAGAGCGGACAGGGTGAAGTGTACGGAAGCATCACCATCACGTACAATCACAACACCCGCGAGGCTGGGACTAAAATGACCGAGATCCAGCACCACTACAAAGACGTTATCCTCTGCACCACCCACATTCACGCCAACGAACGGGGCTGCTTGGAGGTCATCATGCTGCGGGGGCCGGTTCCTCGAGTCAAAAAGCTCATCGAAGAGATGCGCTCCCTCAAGGCCATTCTGAGTTTAACTCCCGTCGTCCGGGCCCTCGTTTAAGCAACTGCTTCATTGTGTTCTGCCGCCGTCGGAGCGTCAAGCGAAAAGCTTCCCGTTCCATTCGGGAAAACAGCTGGACTTGTCCCCAGCATCATAGCTGAGTAAGAACTCTAATAAGAGGCCCAGCCCCGCTTCCGCGGGGCCGGGCCTTTAACATTTCAGACAAATTTTAATAGGCGCGCAGCCGCTCGTCCGATCATTCGCAAGGCGCGCCGGCGGCAGCCAGCTCGCACAGCAGCGCCGTTCCCAGAGGCAGACACGACTCGTCGAGCCGGAAACGAGAGCTGTGAAGCCCCGCGGCGTCCGTTTCGCCTGGATGACGGCAGCCTAAGTGGGCGTAACAGCTTGGCAGAGCCTGACAGAAGTAGGCGAAGTCGTCGCAGGTCATCGACGGCTCCGGCGGTGTCACGGACTGAACCCCGCAGCGGCGGGCCACCGCCTGAACCAGCTGAACGGCCCGAGGGTCGTTGATCACCGCTGGATAGCTTTCGACGAACGAGACGGCCGCGCTGGCTCCGCATGAATTGGCGGTGTACTCGGCGACCCGGCGAACCGCCTCTTTCGCCCGAACCCGGCCGTCCCGCGACAGGGTGCGAATGATCCCGTCAAATCGAGCGTCCTCGGGAATGACGTTGCCGGCGCTTCCGGCGTGGAAGCTGCCAACCGTGACGACAACGCCGTCAGACGGCCGGCTCGTCCGGCTGACGACGGTCTGCAGCGCGTCGACGGCTCGACAGGCCGCCACGACCGGGTCAACTGCCAAGTGAGGCGACGCGCCATGGCCGCCTCGGCCGGAAATAGTCACCGAAAAGGTATCCGACGAGGCCAGCACGGCGCCGCTAGCGGCGCCGACGATGCCGACGTCCAGCCAAGGCGCCACGTGCAGGGCAAACGCCATGCCGGCGCGGCCCGCCGCCCCCGCGTCGATCATCGGCTTGGCCCCGCCGGTCGTCTCCTCGGCAGGCTGAAAGCAAACCGTCAGCGGACCGGGAAGCTTCCGCCCCTTCAGCAGTTTTAAAGCGCCCAGCGCCATGGTCACGTGGGCGTCGTGCCCGCAGGCGTGCATCTGCCCGGGAATTTGGGACGACCACGGCAGGCCTGTGGCCTCAGTAACCGGCAGGGCGTCCATATCGGCCCGCAGGACGATTCCAGCCCCGCCGCCGCCCGGCAGGAACGCGACAAGCCCGCCGGCGCACTCGCGCAGCGGCACGCCTATTTCGGCCGCGACGGCTTCTATTCGAGCTTTCGTCTGGGGCAGATGACGGTCCAACTCAGGCGTCCGATGAAACGCCCGGTACGTTTCGGACAGCCATTTGCCGATTGACCGGACCAGTTCGCTGTACTCCATCCTTCTCCCTCACAGCCGCCCCAGCGGTATGGAATATTTGCCAGAAAAAACGGGACCGCCGAACGGCCGGCGGTCCTTTTAGGAATGAACAAATCTCTTAATGGCCCGCTTTCACGGCCTGGTCGACGTATCCTTTAAAGTCGACCGTCTGCGCGCTCAGCAGCGCGGAAGCGCCCATCAGCTTGACGACGGCCTTTAAGTCGATCGGCTGGTGAATTGCCGCGTCGGTGGCCAGCCAAAAGCGGCAGCCGCCGTCAATCGTTTCGACCCAAGCTCGGCCGCCGTCAGCGCACGAATTCCACTCGTTGGCGATCTTTTCGCCGTCGGCGACGGAAATTTTTTGGTCGTACCACCACGCAAGCCGAGCGTGCCCGGCCCGCACCTGAGCAAAGCCCCTCAGCCCGGGGGCAAAACAGAACGCCACGCCGGACTGGTCTCCTTTTTGTTCCAACTGAGCGTTCGGATCCACCGAACAGAGCGCGTTTTTCAGGTCGCTCAACTCTTCCGGCTGGGACGAGAACGGCACGGCACGGCAGGAGTCGCCCGTCGGCTCCGAAAGGGCTTCCTGAGATACCTGCGGTTTGCTTCCCGACTTCTCCTGCCCACTGCGGGGCGCGGCAGCCGAAAGATTGGCTGCTGCCAATCCCAGCATGAGAAGTGTCATTAGCAATTTTTTCACGCAGATCCCTCTTTTCGCCGCGAAACTCTTAACAACTTTCACTGACTTTTAAAGCAGATAATATACGTATCTCTTTTATTATATGTTTTTCGGCCCAAGAAGCAAGGTTTTCTTGAGCCGATGAATAGTCTTCGCTTCAAAAATCTTCTGAAAGCAAAAAGGGAAGCCGCGATGCGGCTTCCCTTCAGCTCGGTTGAGTTACGCCATTTCTCCCTTGATCTGATCGACCCAGCCGCTGATCCGATCAGCCGTCTGGTCAGACTGGTTGTTGTCGTCCAGCATGAGGCCAACGAACTTGCCGTCCTTCAGAGCCCGGCCGGTTCCCTCATAGCCGTCCGCCGGCCACGCGCCGATGAAGGCCGCGCCGGACGAAGCCAGCTGATCGTGGATTTCGGCGATGGCGTCGCCGAAGGTGTCGCTGTAGCCCACCTGATCGCCGCAGGCGAACAGGGCGATTTTTTTGCCGGACAGATTGCTGCTGGCGACTTTGGGCAGAAAATCGGCCCAGTCGTCCTGAAGATCTCCCAGCCCCCACGTGGAGCTGCCGAGAACCAGCACATCATAACCGTCAAAATCAGAAGCCTCAGCCTCCGCGACGTTCTTCACGTCGGCGCCGAGCTTTTCAGCGATCGTTTCCGCCGCTTCTTGGGTTACGCCAGTGGTGCTGCCGTAAAAGACTCCGATTTTCATACTCCCTACCTCCCGACATAAAGTTACCATGCACTAACATCATAGCACGTCGTCGGAAGAGGAACAAGGGATCGTTACTTTACTTTGTCCTTCCAAGCGCCGTAGCCTTCCTCGTCCATTTTGGACAGCGGGATAAAGCGGACCGCCGCGCTGTTGATGCAGTACCGCAGGCCGCCTTTATCCTTCGGGCCGTCCTCAAACACGTGGCCGAGGTGAAGGTCTCCGGCCCGGCTCCGCACTTCCGTCCGGATCATGCCGTGGGACGCGTCAACCCGCTCGTGAACGGCGCTCCCCTCTATCGGGGCCGAGAACGCAGGCCAGCCGCAGCCGGAGTCGAACTTGTCCCGGGACGAGAAGAGCGGCTCGCCGGTCGCGGCGTCCACGTAGATTCCCGGTTCGTCGGTCTTCCAGTATTCGTTGTCAAACGGAGCTTCCGTGCCGTTTTCAAGCATCACGTGAGCCGACAGGGGGCTCAATTTTTTGCGAAGTTCTTCGTCACTCGGCCGGACGTAGGCGCGCGTCTCCGGGACGGTCTTGGCCGCGTCTTCGATGAGCGAACGGGGGATATGGCAGTAGCCGCCGGGATTCTTTTTCAGGTAGTCCTGGTGGTAGTCCTCGGCCGGGAAGAAGTTCTCCAACGGCTTGAGCTCCACTGCCAGCGGCTGGCCGAGCTGCCGGGCCGCGGCGTCAAAGGCGAGCTGAATCTGGGGCCGGTCGGCCTCGTTTTCGTAGTACACGCCGGTTCGGTACTGGGTTCCCACGTCGCCGCCCTGACGGTTCACCGACGTGGGGTCGATGACCGACAGGAACAGCGAGACGAGCCGTTCCAAGCCGATGACCTGATCGTCGTATCGGGCTCTGACGGTTTCAGCGTGACCGGTCAGCCCGGTGCAGACCTCCTGATAGCTGGGCGCCTTGTTCAGGCCGTTGGCATAACCGACCTCTGTATCCACCACGCCGGGGAGATTTGACAGGTACGCTTCAAGTCCCCAAAAACAGCCTCCGGCAAGATAAATCGTCTTCACTTCTGCGTTTGCCATGGTCGCACCTCCTAAAATAGCGAGCGTTAAAACCGTTTTTGCTAATCCTCTCATTGGGTCACCTCCGTGCAAATTATCAGATAAATTCATTGTATGGAGGGCCCCAACGATCCGCAACGAAGAATTGCGGGCCCTCCAGTAGGATATGCCCGCAATTCTCTCTTTTCTGTTAATTTGTCCTTCTCTGTCTCACGGTCAGTCAAAGTTCTCTTCGATCAGCGGGTTGCCGCAGAGTTCGACAACCTTCAGCAGGTCAGGACAGCTGATCCACAGCGTGGCGGTGTTCTCGCACGGGTGAATACCCAGCCGCTTTTCGCCGAGAAGCCCTTTATCCAACACAACAATGACCTGATGGGACGCGTCGTTTAAAATTCCCAGCGGCGTGACCGCCCCTTGGGTCAGCCCTAAGTACTTCATCAGCCGCTCGGCCGACGCAAAACTGAGGCGAGACGCGTTCAGCTGGGCGGACAGCCGTTTCAGGTCGGCCCGCCGGTCCTCCCGCATGACGACTAAAAAGTGCTTCGTCCCCTTGCCGTCCCGAAGGAACAGGTTCTTGCAGACCGTTCCCAGCTTCGTCAGGCCTAAACGCTCCATCTCCTCGATGGTGAACACCGGCTCGTGTTCGGTCACCTCAAACGGGATTCCTTTTTCTTTCAGCCACGCTTCAACTTCGCCGCGCGTCATCTTCGTTTCTCCTTTCCAGCTTCAGGCCTTTGGGGCCCGACGGCGCTTTTTAATGAACGCCGGCACCAGCAGCAGGACGATCAGGGCCCAGAGGACCAGACTGACCGGCCGGTCGAAGAAAATCGCAAAAGACCCGCCGGAAATGGCCAGCGACTGGCCGAACCCGAGCTCGGCAATCGGGCCAAGGATCAGCCCAAGCACGATGGCTCCTAGGTCAAACCCGGCCCGCTTGAGGAAATACCCTGCCACGCCGAACGCCAGCATGAGCCCCACGTCGAACATGCTGTTCTGAATGGCATAGCTGCCCACGACGGACAGAACGGCGATCGCCGGAATGAGCACCGCGTTGGGCGCGGTGGCCACTCGGGCAAAAATTGGGGCGCAGTAGAGCCCCAGCACGAGAAAGACCACGTTGGCCAAGAACAGCGACAGGATAAACGCGTAGGTCACCCCGCCGAACCGGGTGAAGAGCTCCGGCCCAGGAATGAGGTTGTGAATCATCAGCCCGCCCATGAGAGCGGCCGCCACCGAGTTGCCGGGGATTCCCAGCGTGAGCAGGGGCACCAGCGACCCGCCGACACAGCCGTTGTTGGCGCTCTCCGATGCCGCGACGCCTTTGGGGTTCCCGGTGCCGAACGTCTCCGGCTCCTTGTCGATCTGCTTGGCCAAGTTGTAGGAGATGAACGCCGAAATCGTCGCGCCGGCTCCGGGCAGGATGCCGACGATGGTGCCGATCAGGCCGCCTCGGGCGATCGTTCCGCCCAGACCTTTGGGCAGTTTGGACCGCTTGAGCGAATTCGGATCGGCTTCCAGCTGCAGGATATGAGTCTCAGACGTGAGCTCCAGAATTTGGCTCACCGAGAACAGCCCGATGAGCGCGGGCATGAACGACACGCCCTCAAACAGCTCGATGAAGCCGCCGGAAAAACGAATGTACCCGTCAATTGGGTCGGTCCCTACCAGCGCGACCAGCAGCCCAAGACAGCCCGAAATAAGCCCCTTGAGCAGGTTGCCTGACGTGAGCGTGACGATGCTGGACAGGCCGAGGATCGCCAGCAGGAAGTACTCCGGCGGTCCGAACTCGAGCGCCACCCGGGCCAGAGGCGGCGCGACGAACAGTAGCGCGAGCGTGGAGATGATGCCGCCCCAGAAGCTGGCGACCGTCGCCACGGCAATGGCCTTGCCGCCCTCGCCCTTCCGGGTCATCGGGTAGCCGTCAAACGCCGTCGCCGCCGCCGCGGGCGTTCCGGGCGTGGAAAGCAGAACCGACGAAATCGCCCCGCCGTACATGCCGCCGGAGTACACACCGCCCATCAGGGCGAGGCCGACGACCGGGTCCATGCCGAACGTCACTGGTATCAGCAGGGCCACGGCCATTGTGGCGGTCAGGCCAGGAATCGCGCCGATGACGATGCCCGACGCCGTTCCGACGAAAATTGCCGCCAGGACCTTCCACTGCAGGAGGGTAAGACAGGCTTGCGTCAGCAGACTCAACATATCAGAACCCCCATATTCCCCGAGGGATCGGGACGACGAGGAAGCGCTCGAACACGCCCCAGATGACCAGCAGAAGGATCGCCGCTGACAGGAACAAGCTGACCGGCCGGCGGTACCCAAGCCCCCAGCCGAGGGCGATCACGTACAGTCCGCTGGACAGGTAAAAACCCAGCCAGTTCATAGCCGCCGCGTAGGCGACCGTAGCGACCAAAGCCAGCCAGAAGGGCCGCCGAGCCTTAATCCACCGAATCGGCTCAGCGTTGCGCCGGGAAAAGGCCGCGCTTCCCACCAAGACGGCGCACAGGACGCCCATCACGCAGGACAGGAACTTGACGTACCGAGCCGAGCGCGCGGCGCTTTGAGGGAACAAAGCGGCGGCCATGAATATGGCCGCCGCCAGAAGAATCCCCGCGGCTCCGCTCAGGATGTCGAGGGTTTTTTTATTCATTCGCCGTCTCCCTTACCAGGGGTTGACCTCGAATTGTCTGTCCGTCATCTTCTGCTGCTCGGCCAAGTACTCCGCGTAGGCAGCGTGATCCATGACGTTCAGCTGAAGCTGTCCTTCGGCGGCTTTCAGGAACTCAGGATCCTTCATGACCGCGGCAAATACCTCGTCCAGCTTCGCCTTGACCTCGTCGGACACGCCGGCGGGCGCGGCAAAACCGCGGGACGAGTCGGAGAAAATCCCGTCATACCCCTGCTCCAAAGCGGTGGGGACGTCAGGCAGCTCGGCAACCCGCGCCTTGGTCAGCACGGCTAGGGCGCGAAGGTCGCCCGACTTGATCTGAGCTTCCACCTGCGACACGTTCATGAACGACATATCGACGTGACCGCCCATGACGGTCGCTTTCGCGTCCGACGATCCCTTGGACGGCACGGGCGTCAGCTTGATGCCGCAGGATTCCTCGGTCATTCCCCGGGCGAAATCGTCGTCGCCGCCCGGGCCGGACGTTCCGGCAGTCAGGTGAGCGCCCTCGGCCTTCGCCGCCGCCACCATATCGGCCATGGTCTTGAAGGGACTGTTCGCCGGGACGACGAGAATGCCCGGGTCGGTCACCACGTTGGCGATCGCGTAGAAGCTGTCATTGGTGTACCCGGCCCGCTTGTCGGAGACGTGAGCGGTCAGGTGAGGCGTGTACAGACAGCCAATCGTGTAGCCGTCGGCTTTTGCTCTGGCAATCGCCTCAAAACCGATCTGCCCGCCAGCGCCTGGCTTGTTGACGATCACCATCGGCTGACCCAGCAGCGGTTCGGCGAACTTGGCCACGATGCGGGCCATCGTGTCGGTGCCGCCACCGGCGGTGGACGGGACGATGACTGAAATTGGCTTTTCCGGGTAGGCGGCCAAGGCCATAGCCGGCAGTGCAAGAGCGGTCAGGAGCCCTAAAGCGATGGAACGTTTTTTCATGCGTACGCACCCCTTTTTCGGGAAATTTTGGTATTAACGCCAAGTCTGTGACTTCACTTGCATGGGTTCATTTTACCTGAAAGGTTATCGTAACGAAAGGCTAACTTCTCCCCTTCTCCCTTCAACCGCGGCGAGCTCAATCTCGGCGGGATATTTTTCCCAAAGTAGTTTATCTGCGCGGACTGGGATCACCTTTTTACTTGATACCCACGGCCGGGCCGGTCGTCCATAATAAGGCTGAAAATGTCAGAAATCGCGAGGAGTGTGAACGCCATGGAAGCGGCAAACAAGACGACCTGTTCGATCACGGTGCTGGGCATGACCTGCGCCGGGTGCGTCAGAATCGTCGAGAAGAGTCTGATGCAGGTGGACGGGGTCAAGTTCGCGGCAGTCAACCTAGCCACGAGCACCGCGTTTGCCGTGCTGGACAAGCCGGTTCCGCTGGAAGTCCTCGAAGAAGCGATCCGCCGCGCGGGATATCAGACGTCCAGAGAGCGCCCGCTGGACGCGGAGCGAAAACGATATCAGGCCGCCCGTCGGAATATGGCCGTGGCCGTGATCGCGATGATCCCGCCGACCGTTCTCATGGGCTTTCACATGGCAGGCCACCACGTTCCATACGCCGTTTGGATTAACCTCGTCTGCGGCGCGGCCGCCATTTTCGCCGCCGGCGCCGGCGTCCTAAAAAGCTCGTGGATCGCCCTGTCCCACGGACACGCCAACATGGACGTGCTGGTGGCCCTCAGCGCGTTGGCCGCGTGGCTGACCTGCGCCTTGGAAGCCGCCGGCTTTCATATTCCGTCGTTTGGAATGTTGGCGCCGATGATCGTGACCCTTCACTTGATCGGGCGGTACATCGAGTCCCGACTGAGGGACCGGGCGGCCCGGGAGATCCGCGCCCTGCTGACCATTCAATCCAAAGACGCCCGACTGGTCTCGGACGACGGCGTGACGACCACCGTGCCGATTGAGCTGCTTCAGCCCGAACAGGTCATTCGGGTCATGGCCGGTGAAAGGATCCCGGCGGACGGCCAAGTCCTAACCGGCACAGGATCCGTGGACGAGGCCATGCTCACCGGCGAGCCTATCCCCAGCGCCAAAAGCGCCGGCGACGACGTCACAGGCGGCAGCGTGCTCGTTTCCGGCCAGCTGGACGTTCAAGTCACCCACGTGGGCGAGGACAGTTTTCTGTCCCAGATCATCGCCATCATTCAGGAAGCGCAGGGGGCAAAAATCCCCATTCAGGCGTTCGCCGACCGGGTCACCGGCGCGTTTGTCCCTCTCGTCGCCGGGCTGGCCGTCATCGCCGGGGTTTTCTGGCTTCTCACCGGTGACCGGTTTTATTCGTTCCTTGACGCGGCGAGACAGTACCTGCCTTGGGTGACGTCACTTCGCAGCCCTGGCGATCTGGCGCTGTTCGCCTTTTTGTCCACTCTGCTGATCGCCTGTCCCTGCGCCCTCGGGCTGGCAACGCCCATGGCGCTGATTTCCGCTACCGGCGCGGCCAGCCGGCGGGGCGTCATTATCCGCAACGCCGAAGCGGTCCAGACGCTGGGGTCCGTTTCCGTCGCCGTTCTCGATAAGACCGGCACCCTCACGCTGGGACGCCCGGAAGTCGTCTGGCACAACCTGCCTGACGACGCGCTCAGCACTGTGGCGTCGATCGAGGCGGCGTCCAGCCACCCGCTCGCCAAGGCGATTTCGGCGCTGTGCCCGGACGTCCGGCCGGCGTCCGACGTATCCGAGGAAGCGGGCCAAGGCGTCTCCGCCCGAGTCGACGGCTGTCTGTGGGTCATCGGTCGGCTGATCAGCAAGCGGCTTCCTGAGGTTCAGGAACAGCTGGCGCTGGGACGGACGGTCGTTCAAGTCACCAAGGACGGCCAGCCGATCGGGTTGATCGCCCTGCAGGATCCTATTCGCCCAGGAGCGAAGGAAATGGTCTCCCGGCTGATCGACCAAGGCGTTCAGCCCGTGATGGCTACAGGCGACAACGACGCGGCCGCCGAGCGAGTCGCGCGGGCCGTGGGCATTTCTGAGTGGCTTTCGGAAGTTCGCCCGGAAGAGAAGCTCAAAATCGTCCGCCGCTATCAGTCCCAAGGGCACAAGGTCGTCATGTTGGGCGACGGAATCAACGACGCGGCAGGCCTCAAGGGCGCCGACGTGGGTATCGCGGTGGGAAGCGGCAGCGAGCTGGCAGTCGACAATGCCGACGCGGTGATCGTCCAGATGGACCAGCCCGCCCTGCCGGACGTTATCGCCGTTTCTCGGCTCAGCTTTCAGGTGATCCGACAGAACCTGTTCTGGGCGTTCGGGTACAACTTTGTCGCCCTTCCTCTGGCCATGGCTGCCCTGCTCCACCCGCTCATCGCCGAGGCCGCAATGACTTTAAGCTCCATTTCTGTCATCGCCAACAGCTCCCGAATCAACCGAAAATAACCGCTCAAAAACAGAGCGCCCGTCGCAGTTTCTGCGGCGGGCGCTTTTCTTCAGCCCTTCAAGTTCAACAGGGCCCAGCTGATTTTGACAACCAGCTTCTTAATCTTCGCTGGGGTCTTCGGCGCCACGAGCGGGCCGTGGCCGTCGTGAGGGAAAAAGAGGACCATTCGTCCGTCAGAGGCGTCGACGATTGAGCCTTCAGGGCAGGGCTCATAAAACCGAATGTCCCGGGCCAAATCCCACTCGCCCCGAGACGTCAGTCCCCCGAGCGGGCGCCAGATCATCCGCTCCTCTCCGAGAAGCGTCATCTGCAAGTCCACGAAGCGCCTGTGGCTTTCCAGCGGCGTCAAATCCGCTGGCCGGGTCAAAGGCTCCTCCACCGACACGAAAAGTCTTTCGCCGTCCAAAGGCCACTTGCCGACCGGCAGATCGGCGAGCGCCCTGACGGACGAAAAACGCTCGTCTTCCCACGGCCGCCGCAGAAAAGATACCGCTTGAACCAGCCCGGGGCCAAGAGCCTCGTAGAACCCAGCGTCGTCCAGATGACAGCAGATCATTCTCAACCCTCCCAGTTCTTTTCGTCCGTTTTATGCTATCACGAACGAAAGCCCTCGTCCCAGACGAAAAAAGAAAAAACTCCCCTCTTGCGCGTTCCAAATTCCCGTGCTATTATTCCTCATGTTAGAAGAAGCTAACAAGACGACCCTCTTCGCCTTGGTTTCTTCCGACTCTCCAGGAACGATCCGCAGCCTATGCGGAGCCTCGAAAGCAACAGCTGACAGCGGGAGCCCCCTCTCCTTTGGGCGCGTTAGTTCGGCAGGAACCCCTCTTCCTGCGTCGAGCCGTCCACCCCCCTCGCGGACGGTCCCTCTTCCCCCTCAAAGCTTTGCGACGCTTCGTCTGACGCGCCTCAGCCGGTCTGCTTCGAGCGTTCAGTTTCGTGAATTAGCCTCCCCGTTGGGGAGGCTTTTTCATTGGCCGGTTCGGAAAAACTTAGGCCGCCGCAGAAACCTGCGGCGGCCTAACTAAATAACTATATTACAGAACCGAAGGGAACACGAGCTGACCTAAAAAGACGGCGCACCAGTTGCCGATCACGTATCCCCAAACGCCCACGAGCATCGCCGGCAGGACGAGGTCGCTCCAGCCCTTGGAGATAGCCATCGCCGCAGCCGTGGTGGGGCCGCCGACTGTGGCGTTTGACGCGACGAGAAGCTCTTCCAAGTTGAACCGGAAAAGTTTTCCAAGCGCTAGGGTGACGAGCATGTTGCAGCACACCACAAAGGCGCAGAACACGAGAAGGATCGGGCTTTGGCGGATAATCGCCCCGATCGAGGCCGGCGCGCCGATGACGACGAGGAAAATATAAATTAAGAACGTGCCGATCTCGTTCGAACCCCGGCATTCGGCAAAATACTTGGGCGAACAGGTCACGGCAATCACGGTCAGCGTGGTGACGACAAAGTACTTGCTGCCAAAAATCGCGCGCACCACAGTCGGCAGCGACGCCATGCCTCCGACCCAGCTGGCCAGTTTGACGCTCACAGCCGCCAGCACGAAACCGGTTCCTACGACCTTGGCAATGTCCAACAGGGATATTTCCTTGCGTCCCCAGTACGCCGCCGCCCGATTGGCCGCCGCGTCCACCAACTCGTTGGCTTTCGTCTCGTAGGGGGTGGGGAAATGGCGCCGGAAAAAGGCGACCGTCGGAATGGCAAAAAGCACGAAGAAGTACAGCGTCATGTTCAGGTTATCCGCCACGATCGCCGCGTTCATCACGTTTTGGCTCACGTGGAACTGGTCGGCCATGGCGACGAAGTTGACCGTGCCGCCGATGTAGGAGCCGGTCATCATGCTGCCGATGGCCAGAGGCTCGGGCATTACCCGGCCCATCAGGGCAATCGCCAGCGTTGCCCCTAAACCGGTTCCAAACGCGGCTAAGTGAAACGCCAAGAACGTCCGGCCGCTCTCGCGCCAAATACGCCGCAGGTCGGCACCGAAGAGCATCATCGGGACGGCCAAAAGGACCACATACTCCCAAACGGCGTCGTACACCGGGCTGTCAGTGGGAATGACCCGCAGGTTTGACAGCACCAGCGCGCCCAACAGCGCGATAACCGCGCCGGACACCTTCGCGGCCCAGCGATATTTCTGCTCCAAGTAAATGCTCACGGCCGCCCAACCGACCAAGAGGGCCCACAGCGACCAAATGTCGTCGGGCCGAATCAGCGTGCTTTCCATACCAACATGCCCCCTGTGTTTTGTGCGAAAACTCTTTCCCTTATCTTCGGGTATTATACTCTCTCCGGCCGGCTCTCCCTTGGCGAACTTTCCTTGACGGGGCGGCCTTCCCGAGACTATAATTGCCCTATCTTCAGTGAGGAGCGATTTTTATGATCGTACGCTCATTCCAGCTGAATATGTCTTGGTGGTGGCGGAACTTCTAGTCCGCCGCCTTGTGCCGTTCTACCGCAAAGAGGGCCGCGCGGACTTGTCCGACGCGGCCTTTTCGTTTAAGACGAACGAGAGGGCCTTCTCCAGCAGGAGAGGCCCTCTTTTTTTGAAGGAGATGACCCGTCATGATTTTTTATCCGACCTGAAGGGACGCCGCTTCGCGCGCCCCTTGGAAATGAGTTCTCATGGAAAAACGTACCGAAGGAGGTTTTCAGATTGCAGTCTTCACAGAAAAGAGATTCTTTTAAAAGCCGAGCCGGGTTCATCTGGGCATGCGTCGGTTCAGCGGTCGGCATGGGCAATATCTGGCTGTTTCCGTACCGGGTCGGGCAGCTCGGCGGGGCGGCGTTCCTGATCCCGTATTTTATCGCCGTGGCCTTGCTGGGCTATTCGGGCGTCATCGAGGAAATGGCGTTCGGCCGGGCGATGAGGTCCGGGCCGATCGGAGCGTTCGAGAAGGTCATGAGCCGCCGAGGCCTGAAAGGCGGCGCCATTCTAGGCTATATCCCCGTCGTGGGCGCTTTAGGAATCGCCGTCGGGTACTCGGTAGTCGTCGGCTGGATCATCAAGTTCTTCGTCCAGTCCGCCTCAGGTCTCGTCACGTCAGCTCCCGACAGCGGCGCTTTCTTCGGCGCCGTCGCCGGACCGATGGGCAGTTTAGGCTGGCACACCGCCGCGATCCTCTTGACGCTCTTCGTCATGGCGGCCGGCGTGAGCAGGGGAATTGAACGGCTGAACAAGGCGATCATGCCGCTGTTTTTTCTCATGTTCGCCCTGTTGGCCCTCCGAGTGGCCTTTCTGCCGGGAGCCCTCGACGGGTACAAGTTCCTCGTCCACCCGGACTTTCAAGTCCTTTGGACGCCTAAGACGTGGGTCTACGCCCTCGGCCAGGCGTTCTTCTCCCTGTCCATTGCCGGCAGCGGCACGCTGGTCTACGGCAGCTATCTGAAAGACGACGTCGATATCGTCTCGTCCGCCAAATCTGTGGCGTTCTTCGACACAGTCGCCGCCCTGCTGGCAGCGGTCGTCATTCTTCCCGCCACGTTCGCCCATCAGGTCGCTCCGACGGCCGGACCGCCGCTCATGTTCATCGTGATGCCAGAAATTTTCAAAGGGATTCCCGCCAGCGCGCTCTTCTGCACCATATTCTTTTTCGCCGCCCTCTGCGCCGGCCTGACGTCGCTGGTCAACCTGTACGAGGCTCCGATCGAAGCGCTTCAGAACCGGTTTGGCCTCTCACGGGCCGCGTCGGTTGCGGTCATCACTTTGGCCGGTCTGGCCTTGGGAATCGCGCTGGAAGACGGGGCCCGTCTCGGCGCGTGGATGGACCTGATCAGCATTTACGTCCTGCCGCTGGGCGCCCTGCTCGCCGCCGTGATGTTCTTCTGGATCGGCGGAAGCGGGTTTGCGGCCGACCAAATTCGGCTGGGACGAAACGGAAATCTTTCGCCGCTGATCGTCCCGCTGGGCAAGTACGTTTTCTGCGGCCTGACGATCCTCGTGTTCGTCATGGGCATTCGGCTTGGGGGCATCGGCTAGGGACGCGGGGAGGGAGGACTTCAAGTCCTTCCTCCCCGTATTTCACCGGAACTCACCCAAGTCGCCTTGCTCTAACACGGCCTTCGCACCTATGATGAGCGCAAAGGAGGTGGCAGAGTGGACCGAACAGAACGGCTGACAAAAATATCCCGGCTTGGACTGGGGTGCAACGCCCTGCTCGCGCTGCTTAAAACGCTCGGCGGCTTTTTCGGCGGCAGCGCGGCCCTTTTAGCCGACGGCTTCAACTCTGTCGCCGACGTGGGAACTGACTTGGCGGCGCTCTGGGGTCTGCGGCTCGTCCGCCAGCCGGTTGACTGGGATCACCCGTACGGACACGGCAAGTTCGAGACGCTCGTCGCGGCCAGCATGGGCGCGGCGCTCCTTGCCATCGGCGGAGGCATGTTCGCCGGCGGCGTCCGCGGGTTCTTCTCAATTCTTCGCGGAGAAACTTTTGAGCGGCCAGACCTGTGGACCATCTGGATCGGACTTTTCACTGTCGGCCTAAAAGAATGGCTCTACCGCCGAACAAAACGGGCCGCCGACGAAACTGGGAGCGTCCTTCTGCTCAGCAAGGCGTGGGATCATCGAAGCGACTCGCTGGCTACATGCGTCGTGTTGGTCGGCTTAGCCGGCGCCCTCTGGTTTGGCCGCTGGGGCGCTCTGCTTGACCCGCTGGGAGCCTGTGCCGTGAGTCTGCTGGTCATTTCCGTCGGCTGGAAAACATCGCGCCAGGCGTTTCACGAGCTGACCGACGGCGCCCCGCTCGAACTGGAAGCGAAAATTGTCGCGGTCATTCGCTCCTGTCCCGGCGTCATCAGCTTTCATCATCTTCGGTTCCGCGCGCTGGGCGGGTACTTGGCGATGGATTTCCACGTTCTCCTTTCACCGGACATCACCCTCAAACAGGCCCACGACATTGCGACCGACGTCGAGAAAGCGCTGCGTCAGGAATTTGGCCCCAACACGCTGGTCACGATTCACGAAGAACCAGCTGACCGCGGGCCCAGTAATTGAGCTGACAAGCATCTGAAAATCACTGTTTTTTATTCGCCCCGTTTCCGCAGAAGTCAGCATGAACCGTCTTTTGGACGCCGCTATTCTGAAAAGCGCAGGGAGGGAAGACTCCCATATGCTTTTCGGAGGTGAACGATTCAATGATCAGAGGCAGAACAGCAAGAACTTTGGTCGCGGCACTTTTGGTGGGCCTGTCGGCCAGCGCGATTTTGGCGGCGGCTCCGACGGCTCCAGCAGCAACTCCGGCAGCTCCAGCAACAGCTCCGGCGGCTCCAGCGGCAGCAGTGATCAATCAGGGACAGGAAAGCCCGTTTGTGGCGATTGTCAAGCAAGCGGCTCCCGCTATCGTCAACATCGACGTTGAGGCAGTTGTGACTCGGTCGGTATCCGGCCTCCCGGACGATCCGTTCTTCAAGCAGTTTTTCGGCGACATGTTCAGGGAATACACCCGTCAGGTCCCCATGAAGGGCGCGGGCAGCGGTTTTGTCGTTTCGTCCGATGGGCGAATCCTCACCAACAACCACGTGATCGCCGACGCCAAGAAAATCACCGTCACGTTCTCTGACGGCACCACGAAAGACGCAAAAGTCATCGGCCGGGATCCGACGTTCGACTTGGCCGTCATCAAGGTGGACGGAAAAAACCTGCCCACCCTGCCGCTGGGCGACAGCGCCAGCGCGGAAGTCGGCAGCTGGGTCGTCGCCATCGGCAACCCTCTGGGACTGGGGGTTGAACCCACGGTGACCGTGGGCGTTCTGTCGGCGAAAAACCGCAGCATTCGAGCCAGAGATTTCAGCTTTGACGGCTTCCTGCAGACCGACGCCGCCATCAACCCGGGCAACTCGGGCGGACCGCTTCTCAACATTCACGGCCAGGTCATCGGCATCAACACAGCTATCGCGCCGATGGCGCAGGGCATCGGATTCGCCATCCCCATCGACATGGCAAAACAGGTCATGAACGATATCGTCACCTACGGGCGAGTTCGCCGCGGCCAGCTGGGCGTGTACCTCCAGCCTCTTACGCCGGTCATGGCAAACGCCATGGGCCTGAAGGACGTTAAAGGCTCCCTCGTGGCGAGCGTCGCTCCTGACTCTCCGGCCGCTTCGGCTGGCATTCGCCGCGGCGATGTCATCACGAGCGTGGACGGCAAGCCGGTGGCCAGCCCCACGGACGTGAGCACTCGGATTCGCGAGCACATCGCCGGCGACACTGTCTCCGTCACGGTTTACCGGGACGGCTCGACGAAGTCCTTCAGCGTGAAGCTCAAGCCCATCGATGAGCCGCTGGAAAAAGACAGCCAAGAGACCGTCAGCAAACTGGGAATTTCGGTTACCAAGCTGACGCCTGAGCTCCGGAAGAACCTGAACCTCGCGCCGAATGAGAACGGCTTGGTCATTACTAAAGTCGAAAACGGCTCTGTGGCCGCGTTTGCCGGACTTCAGCCTGACGATCTGATCCTGCAGGCCAACGGACGAAACGTCACCACGGCCGACGAACTGGCCCGGGCTGTCGGAAACCAGAAGGCCGTCGTCCTTCTGGTGCTCCGGGACGGCATGTCATCGTACGTCACCCTTCAGATGTAGCGTAAAAAAATGGGCCCCTTTTAAGGGGCCCATTTTTTCTTTTGCTTTTTTACCGCAGAATTTTTTCCAGCTCGTCAAGGCCGCAGCTTTCCCACGACAGGCCGTGTTTTTCGAGAACCGACTGGTATTTCAGCCCGCTGCCGGTTAAAACAACCGCCGCCTGAGACCCGGCGGAAATAATTCCCCGCGCTAGGGCCAACTTGAGCCCAGCAAAGGCCGTCGCGCTGCCTGGCTGCACGAACAGCCCTTCGGCGCATAAATCGCGCTGGGCGGATAATATTTCGTCCTCGCTCGCCGCGACGGCGGCTCCCCCGTCGGACCTGAGAAGGGACAGGGCCCTGTTTCCGCTGGGAGGCAGCGGATTATCTATCGCGTGAGCGACCGTCGAAGGATTTTCGAACCGGCGTATCGCTTGGGCGCCGGACTCAAAGGCTGCCGTCACGGGACAGCACCCTGCCGCCTGAACGGCTAAAATTCGCGGCGCCCTTTGAACCAACCCCATTTGGACGGCCTGCCGATACCCCTCAAAAATGCCGCGGATATTTCCTCCCGCGCTGACCGGCACGACCACCCAATCAAGCGTCGGAGCCTCTTCCGCCAGCTCGTACGCGATCGTTCGCGACCCGGCGACGCGGAACGGCACGTCAGAATTCATAAAATAAATCCCAAGCCGCCTTCCCAGCTCCAAGCTCACGTCGTACAGCTTGTCGTACGGCCCGTCGACTCGAACCACCCGAGCGCCGTAGACCGCCACCGGCGCCAATTTTTCTTCGGGCATATCCCGTTTAACTAAAATAAACGTCTCAGAACCTGACGCCGCGCCGTAGGCCGCGACCGACGCGGCCATGTTGCCGGTGGAAACCGTGCCGATTCGATCGAAGCCGAGCGACTTCGCGTGAGCCAAGCAGACGGCTGTCCCGCGGTCTTTAAACGACCAAGTAGGGTTGGTCGTCTCGTTTTTCGCCCACAGGGCGGAAAGGTTCAGCCGCCTGCCCAGTCGAGCCAGCGGAACAAGCGGCGTGCCGCCCTCGCCGAGACTCGTCCAGTCGCCTGACGCGAACGGGAAAAAACTCCCGTATCGTCCAACCATTCGACGCCCGGCCGGATCCACCCGACCGAGGGGGCCGACCAGTTCCAGCGGGCCGCCGCACTCACACCGTCCCAACCAATTCAGCGGCTTCGTTCTGCCGCAGTCCGCGCAAAACAATGACCAATCACTTTTCATTCCCTCTCCCCCCTTGAGCCAGCATAATAATAGACCGCCCTTTTTATTGTTTTACGCTCTATTACAGTCACCAGAAATTATGATACGATAATACAAAATAGCGTCAACGCGAACACGCCGCACAGAGGAGGACACTGTGAAAACGACTGAGGATGAAAACCGTTCCGGATCGTTTTTTGAGCGCGTTTTAAACCGGCTCCGTCAATTTCCTGCCTCTTCGGAGAAAAACGACGGACCGCACAAGGGCTTTTTCCGGCGCATGACCCGTGCCTTGGGCACGAAAATTCACGCGGCGGCTCATCGGCCGTCATCAGAGGAGGATTTAGCCATGGCAACCAAGAAAAAAGTCGAAGTCGAAGAAAAAGAAGAGCTTAAAGCGTCTGCCGCAGAGCGGTATAAAAACGCCGGTCAGGAAGTAAAAACGGCCGCTGGAGCCTTGTTCCGAGCCGTTGTGCTGACCGTCAGCGCCACATGCACCGCCGCGACGAACGGTTTCCGCGCCGTGTTCTCCAAAGAAAACGCCTCAAAAGCCGAAGACGCCATTCGAAACGCGGCTGGGAAAGTGAAAGATAAAGTCTCGTCCATCACAGAATCTGCCGCGGACGCGGCGAAGGCGACAAAAGAAAACGTCGAAGAGAACGCAAAAGCGGCGACCGAACAGCTGAAAGCCAAAGTCGAGGCCTTGAGAGACTCGGACCGCCAGGCAGCTGCGTCCGACGGCGAAGCGCCGAAAAAACGCCGCGGCCGCCCGCGCAAGAACAGGGACGACGAACCGGCCAGCAAGGCAGAGGGAAAAGCGACCAAGAAAAAATCTGCTACGACGAAGCCAGCGGCGAAGCCCAAGAAGACCGCTCCGGCAAAGAAAAAGGCAAAACCGGCCGAGAGCGCTTCTGAAGCCCCCAAAGGAGAAAAAAAGAAACCAGCGAAGAGGCTCCGTCGAAATAAGCCCCTTCGCTGGCGTTAGTCAGCTCAAAAACGCAAGAAGCAAGCCGCCGGCCACAACGGAACCGATTTGACCTGCCACGTTCGCCCCGGCAGCCTGCATCAGCAGGAAATTTCCCGGCTTTTCCTGAGCGCCCATTTTTTGGACGATTCGGGAGGCCATCGGGAACGCTGAAATCCCCGCCGCGCCGATCATCGGGTTAATTTTATTTTTCAGAAAAACGTTAGCCAGTTTGGCCGACAGGACGCCTACAGCCGTGTCGAGGACGAACGCCACAAGCCCCATGCCCATGATGAACAGAGTCTGAGGGCGCAGGAATTTGTCCCCTGTCATGGTCGCCGCGATGGCAAGGCCCAGCAGAATCGTCGTGATGTTGGTCAGCTCGTTCTCGGCCCCTCTGGCGAGACGATCCACGACGCCGCTTTCCCGCAGGAGATTGCCGAACATCAGAAACCCGATGAGCGTCGCCGATGCAGGCGCCAACAAGCTCACGATGATCGTCACACAGATGGGAAAAAGAATTTTCGCCCTCTTGGAAACGCTGCGGCTTTCGACCCGGGGCATGGTTATTTGGCGCTCCTGTTTTGTGGTCAGCAGGCGAATCACCGGCGGCTGAATCACCGGCACAAGCGCCATGTACGAGTACGCCGCCACCGAAATAGGCCCCAGCAGGTGAGGCGCGAAACGGCTGGACACGTAAATCGACGTCGGGCCGTCCGCCGCGCCAATAATGCCGATCGCCCCAGCCTCTTTAAGGTCAAACCCCATCCAAAGGGCCAGCCCCATGGTGAGAAAAATCCCCGCCTGAGCGGTCAATCCAAAAAGCGCCATCCCGGGCCTCTCGAGCACCGGCGAAAAATCCATCATCGCTCCCACGCCGATAAAGACGAGCAGCGGAAACAGCTCCGTCGCGATGCCGGTCTGAAACAGCAGCTCCACCGCGCCGTGAAAGACCTGACCGCCGACCATTTGATCCAGCGCCGATGAAAAGGGGATATTGACGAGAATTGCGCCAAACCCCATCGGCAGCAGCAGAGCCGGCTCGTAATCCTTTGCCACGGCCAGATAAATTAACACGAGCCCGATAAAAATCATCCCAGCTTGCTGCCAGCTGAGCGCCGTTATCCCTTGCAATAATGCTTCCATTCTCTCTCAATCCTCTCAATGAGCATTGGCTCCACTTTATCTAATCGTCGAACGGCCTGCAACAGCAAGTCTTCCGTTCTTCCTGCCCTCTTAAAAAACAACCCTTACCTTAAAGCCGGCCGTCTGTTATCATTTGGCCACTATCCTTCTGTCATTGAATGACAGAATTATTATGGATGTGTTCTTTATGAAGGCATTTCGTTCCCTCGTCGCGGCGGCTTTAATCAGCGTCAGCCTTTCGGCTGCAGCCTTTGCTGAACCTGAGTTTTCAGTCAACGGAGGCGCAGTCTGGTTCAGTGAAAACGTCTCAGCTGAAATGATCCAGCAGGCAAAAGACAAACTGGCGGCAGAAAAAACCCCTATTGAAGAATGCTCGTTGAGACTTGACCACGTGAACCAGGAAGCGTTCGCCGCCATCGTCAAGGCATTCAGCGATTTCCGCGTGGTGTCCATTTGGTGTCCGGACGTCACCGACCTGCCTCCTCTGTCCGCCATGTCCAACTTGGCAAGCCTCACGATTGAGAGCGCCGGCAGCGTAAAGAACCTTGATTTTGTCGCTCCTATGTCCCATCTGGCCTTTCTTGCTATTTTCGGCCTTCCCGCAGACCTAAAGAGCTTTGAACCCCTTGCTGGGAAAGAATCGCTGGAAGTCCTCACCATCGCCATGGGAGAGGACCTCCCCGAAGGCGCGGTCCTGCCCGACTTGACCCCGCTGGCCAGTTGCCCCAGCCTGTCGCAGCTCTGTCTCCAAAACTGTGACGGAGACTTAGCCCCTCTGGCGTCTTGCCAGGCCCTTCAGTCGCTGGATTTGGAAGGCAGTAAATTCAAAGACCTGTCCGCTTTGGCCGGCTGTTCATCCCTCATCAAAATCTCGGCTTGCAAGATGCCTTCGCTTGATATAACGACGCTCGGCAAGATTCCTTCCCTGCAGTTCATTGAGGTCGGTAGGGCAGGAAACATCACCGATCTGAACTGGCTGGCCGGTCTGACCAACCTGAAAGGCTTCACCCTGAGCGAAGAAAAAATCGCCGACTTCAGCCCCTTGGCCGCTAAGCCGGACCTAACCATGCTCTCGCTGCACTCCGTGAACATCCCTGACTCGTCGTTCCTGGCCCAGCTGAAAAACCTCTCCTCGCTCGAGTTATCAGACATCAACGCCCAATCTGAGCCGTTTGACCTAGCTCCTTTGGCAGGGCTCGACAAACTCTCCAGCATTTCCCTCAGCTCACTTAAGGTAAAAAACGCTGACGTTCTGCTCAAGCTGCCCGCCCTGAGCGTCCTTTTCCGCAGTGAGGCCGACGGGGTCAGCGATGATCTTGTAAACCAACTGAAAGAAAAAGGCGTCGAAAGCTTTTAAACAAATTAGATTCCGACTACCCTTTTCGTCTGTAGCAGCCATAATTAGCCCGCTGAAAAGCTTCTACGGCGGCCGTTCGGCCCTGTTTGAGGATCCCAGCGGCTGCGCCACAGTGAAAGCGCGCGAGTTAAGCCCGAAAGACTTTTGTCTTTCGGGCTTTTTGTGCGCCGGTTCATTCCGCCGGAGAGAGTGGTATATTTTAATTGCGGCATGTTGGTTTTATCAGATGCCGTCACGCCTAATGCCATGGAAAGGCCGAAAGGAGCAGATACCGTGACCGAATTATTTGACCGTTTTTTTGCCCTGATGGAAACTCGGAGATCTCTTCGTGACTACTCTGGTCCGGCCGTGACAGAACAGGAAAAGGACGCCATTTTGCAGGCGGGACATTTAGCGCCGACTGCCGGCAACATGAGCCTGTACTCGGTCATCCAAATAGAAAATCAGGAGATAAAAAAAGAAATCGCCCAGCTGAACGAACAGCCATTCATCGCCTCCTCGTCGTTCGTCGTCCTGTACTTGGCTGACTGGCAGCGCTGGTATGACTTTTACGTTCACTCTCAAGCCGAGGGCATGTGCCGGGCCCACAATATCCCATGGCGGGTCCCGCAGGAGTCCGAACTGCTTCTAGCCGCCAGCGACGCGCTCATCGCGGCCCAAACCGCCGTCATTGCCGCCGAAAGTATGGGAATCGGCTCATGCTACTTTGGCACCGCCATCGAAGGCTGGGAACGGACCAGAGACCTGCTTCAGCTGCCGCCGTTGGCCTTCCCAGTCGTCCTGACGGCGTTCGGACACTGGCCGTCAAGCGCCCGTCCAGCTGCCCGACAGCGCCTGCCCCTTTCAATGGTTCGCCACGTAGACTCGTACCGCCGAATCTCCCCTGAAGAATTGGAGCTCATGGAGAACTCTGGCCGACGGTGGAGCATCACCGCCATCGGCGAGCCGGCCAAAAACGTGGGGCAAAAAATGTACCTCCGCAAAACCGGCGCGGCGTTCGCCGTCGAATCCGCCCGAGCCACAAAGGAAGCCATCGCCGCGTGGCTGTCCGGCACGTCAAAATAAAAAGCTTCCGGCCCTTCAAGGGACCGGAAGCGAACTCAAGCCTGCTGAACGAGACGGGCGTGGACCATAAAACTGAAGAACAGCTTCTGAAAAAACGGAATCGAGAACACCAGCGCCGGCAATAAGCCGCTCTGGGCGACTGTGAGCTTGCCGTACTCCTGCGTCTTGAGCACCTGAATTGAAGGGAACAGCTCCGGCAGCTCACTTGCGCTCCGAACTCCCCACTCCATCGCCGCCTTTGAACGGCCGACCTCGCGCACAAGACGGCTTGAGCGGGCGGCGAAAAACGGCGACACCACGTCGAAAAGCGCTTCACCGCCTGAGACCTCAGCGGCGCGCTGGAAAAAGGCTCGAAGTTTCTCCACTGGAAGGTACATCACCAGCCCTTCCATGATGAACAGCGACGGACTGGAAAGGCCAAGCCGGTCGAACAGCTCCGGCGAGAACATGTCCATCCCAATCATCTGCCGGCGCGGGCCGTCTTGGAAAAAACGCCGACGCAGGTTGACGCAGTCCGGCAAGTCCACGTCGAACCACTGAACACGGCCGTCGTCCAACCGGTCGAAACGAGCGTCAAGCCCGGCCCCTAAATTCACGACCGACGCGCCCCGGTGAGAAGCCATAAAATTGGAGACTTGTCCGTCAAACCACAGAGTTCGGCGGACTGAGCCTTCAATCGTCCCCGGGTGCACACGAAAAGCCTTCCGCGTCACGCCCAGTTCGTTCACAATTCTGACCGCGTCAGGATCTCGGAGGCGCGGCGAGCCGCTTTCCGTCTCGACAGCACGGGCCACTAACGGGATAATGCAAGTCCTCGCTACCCCGCTGAGCAGATCTTCCATACCTGAGCCTCCTTTATCAAAGTTAGTTTTAGCTATATTATACTATACTTTCATATCACTCGTCAACAAACAAGCCGCCCTGTCTATCTGACAGGGCGGCTTGTTTCACGCTTTAAAAGTCGGGACGTCGCCAGCTGCGCCAAGGGGCGGCGCTGAGAGCAGCTTCCCAAAAAGAAAACGCGCCCGATGGACTCGGACGCGTTCAACGTGCTTACGGACGAGTTTTCTTTAACCCACCGCCTCGTCGACTATGAATAGAACCTCTTGAAACTGCTTAACTTCCTCGTTGTAACGATAGAAGAAGTTTTCTCTCTTAGTCTTGGCGTATGTAGCCAGCTTCTCCGTCGGGGTGCCGTTCTCGTCCAGCCTGTAGACGCTGAACACCATGCAGTCGCAGCCGTCGTACTGTTCGTCCTTTTCCCTCTGCCAGCCCAGCTCTTTCAAGCTTCCCAGGTCTTCATCGCATTGAGCGCCGTCAACGACTAAAAAAATTAACTGAAGATCCTGAACCGCCTCTACCTCTTCTTCGTTCCAAACCGTCTCCTTCGGAAGCGGGACGCTCTTCGGCGACCCATAAGCGGCAGGGGAAAGCGCCAACACGGCCGCTGTCAAAAGTGCTGTCAGTCTTCCTCGCAACGAACGCTCCTCCTTTTTGAACAGGTTATATTTACATCGTACCCAACGCTTTTATTATGCGAAGAGCTGACGCGAATTGTCAAGGATGGGATTATCAGTTAGTCAGTATTTATCAATTCATTTAATCTCTTTTTATGCCATTATATCTCGCTTCGCCCGACGTCCTACAGGTCTTTCTGCCCTCCAAGTCGATCATCTTCGCCGAAACGATCTGAGTCCCGAGAAGCATACCGTCTCTGTCATTGGCCGCCCAGCACGCGCCTGCCGCCGAATTTGGCGCGTCCTAGCCAGCCAGCGTCCTTCCAAACGGCCTCAAGCGCGTCACCTTGAGCTGCACAGCCGCACAGCACCGCGAACCGCCGTGCTGCTCCCTCTTGGGCGACGCAGCGGGGACGCAGAGAACTTTTGCGCCGACCTTGGCGGCTGATCGGGCTGAAGAGGGAAAACAAAACGTAACAGCCCAGGAGCGCGATTGCTGTCCCGTCAGCAGAAAAACCGGCGCGCTTCGCCGGGGAGAAAAAACTCCGCCCGGTCAACGCGCCGGAAAGGTGGACTTTATCGTACCGGCAGGCCGCGCCTCCCGATGAGCTGACCGCCAGAACTTAACTTCCCTGTCGCCGAGAACGGCACCGCTGACAAGACACAAATTTCCGCCAGTCTAACATGCATACCATCAATACGCTGGGACTCCGACGCGTACGCAGGCCCCACAGCCCCAATAAACGGCCGAGGAACGCCCTCAGACTGAGCCGCCATTCAACTTGAAGCTCATTTTCAACCGATCTTCCAGCGCCGCGCCATTTGTCCAAGGGGCAAACGCACCGTTCCATTCCGTTTCGTCTTCTTTTCCCACGAGAGTTCGCCTGCTCTTCACGCACCTAGAGGCCAGCTTTCGAGGCGGTGAAGTTTATGAGTTTATTCCGCGGCGCAAAAGTCGGCGAGTTTGACAGTGGACTTCACAATGGGCATAAAAAATGTCCACTATCCCCATGAAGGAGCATAAAATACGCGTATCAAGCGCAGGACGACGCAGTTTAATTTTTCAAAGTATCCTAGAGGCATTGAAAAAACTCCTTGGCTGAAAGGACGCGCGGCAAGGGGGGCGCATTGCGATCATTGATCCGACATCACGACGCGGCAGCAACGGTACCGCGCGATCAAAAGCCCCTCAAGGGACACAGACGAAGTAGCACGCCAAACGGGCATATAGCCAAATAAGTAACGACAAAACCGAGGCAGTCTTCGCGCCTCGGCTGATCAAACGGAGGAAGAATACAAATGAACAAATGCAAGGACACCGCAATCTATCCAGCGATTTTTTCGTACGCCGACGACGGCATCACGATCACGTTTCCGGACCTGCCCGGCTGTATCTCCAGTGCCCACAGCGATGACGAGGCGCTTTATATGGCTCGCGACGCGCTAGGCTGCTGGCTTGCCGCCAATGAGACCTCGGGAAATAGCCTTCCGGCACCTTCTGCGCCCCAAAACATTAAGTGCAGTAAGAACCAAGCTGTATTCATCATCGACGTTTGGCTGCCACTCTACCGAGAAGAACGCCTTTCTGGAAGCGTCAAGAAAAACGTCACAATACCAATTTGGCTGAACGCAGCCGCAGAGAAAGCAGGGCTCAACTTTTCTAAAATTCTGCAGGCGGGGCTAAAAGCCTCGCTCAGAATACAATAAGGCTTTATTCGCGCGCCCGTGCAGGGCGCGACTTGAGCCGCCAGAGGGCAGCAAGCAAGCCACAGCATTTCAATTCACGCGCCCGTACAAGTTCGTCATGTGCTTTTAATTGTTCTCTTTGTGACGTCCCCTTTCGACTCCGCCCCATCTGAGTCGGAGGACGTCCTTTTCTTTTCCGAATCAGTCTTTTACCCCAAATAGAACGGCGGCCTGCCCACCGTGCGAGCAAGCCGCCTGAGAAGGACGCTTTACTTGTTTTCTTCGAGCCAACGGCAAGCGAGCCCGGCCATTCCGGCTACTCCCATGTAAAGCACCGCGTCGTCCACGGTGTACTTGGGGTGGTGCTGGGGGTACGCCATGTCGTGTTCTGGGTCTCCGGTGCCGAGGAACATGAAGCAGCCGGGGATTAACGCCTGATACTCGCTGAAGTCCTCTGCCGCCATGTCGGGACCGCCGTCAATCACGTGGTCTTCGCCGAACATAGCCGACAGCTCCTGGCGCACAAACTCGGCGCCCTTTGCGTCGTTCACCGTCGGACGGAGCATCCAGTGATAGGTGAAGTCGGCCGTGCACCGGTACGCCGCGCAGATGTCCTTGGCCATTTCTCCCATTCGCTGGGCCAAATTCTCTCGGACTTTCTGGTTGAACGTCCGAGTGGTTCCCTGCATGTACGCGGTCGAGGGGATGATGTTAAACAGAGTGCCGGCGGATATGTTGGCCACCGTTAGCACAGCGGCGTCCAGCGGCGCGGTTTCCCGGCTGACGAGAGCCTGCCAGCTCTGAACGAGCGCGCAGGCCGCCACAACCGGGTCGATGGAAAGCTGAGGCGCTGATCCGTGTCCGCCCTTACCGGTAATGGTCACTTCAAACTTATCGGCAGACGCCATAAAGGCTCCGGGCCGGACGCTGATCAATCCGCGCCGGATCGGTGACCAAATGTGCTGGCCAATGATAAAGTCAACGCCTTCGAGCGCTCCGGCGGCGATGATCGCTTTTGCTCCGGCGCCAATCTCCTCGGCGGGCTGGAAAATAAAGCGAATCTTGCCTTTGTACTCCTCTTTGTGCTCGGCGATGAGCTTTGCCGCGCCAAGCGCCATGGCGATGTGGCTGTCGTGGCCGCAGGCGTGCATGTACCCCACGTTGACCGATTTCCAGGGCACCTGAAGCTCTTCGGTCACCTTGAGGGCGTCAATATCAGCCCGCAGGGCGATCCGCTTGCCCGGCACGTCTTCGTTCAAGTCGGCAATGACGCCTAAATCCGGGTGGCCCTCACAGCCGACGCGCACTTTGTAGCCCAGTTCCCGCATGATTTTAGCGATCTCTGCGGTTGTTTCCTTTTCGCCCATCGACGGTTCCGGATGCTGGTGGAAATAGTGCCTCCACTCTGCTACCTGTTTTTCGATCTCTTTCGCGCGATTTTTCATCAGGTCGTACATTCTATCAGCCTCCTGCCTGAATTTTTACGCTGACAACTGCACTCCCCGAGTACTCTTGTGCTCTGGGACGAACTTCTCAGCTCCTACATGCCAGCCGGGTGCAGCAGCGTGACGCAGACGCCGGCCATGATGACCGAGCCGATCGTCACAGTGATAAATCCGCCGATGATCATCGGCGACAGCATCTGATTCATCAAGAACGAGAACTCTTCCTTGTCCTTCGCCAGCCCCTTGCTCGCTTCTTCCGTCAGGATGTAGTTGGGCGGGAAGCCGTACAGAGCCGTCAGGGTCAGAGCCATGGACAGAGGCACCGACCGCCCAAGGATTTTGCCCATGATCGCGGAGAACAGCATGAGGCCGCAAACGCCGATGACGACGATGACAAACACCGGCCATACCAGCATCAGCAGGTCGTGAGGCGTGGATTCCTTGAGCATGCACATGACAAGGCACATGACGATGGCCATAACCAGCCCGAGGGACGAGGACTTCTCCAGAGTCTTGCGCTCGATCAGTCCGACTTCAGCGGCCAGCGCGCCGAAGATGAGCGTGATGACCAACGGGTGAATGGCGTAGCTTCCCCACGCCGGGTTTATCGCAATCAATCCGGCCTTGATCCAAGCAGCCACGTTGAACGATACCCAGCCGACAAGGCCCAGTCCGGCCAGATGAGTGAAGCTCGTCTGATACTTCTCCGGCAGAGGCGGAATCAGGCGCTTGCGGGCAGCGCCCGGCGCAGAAACGTCTTCAACCGGGCAGTTATAAGCCTTCACGTCGCCAGCCTTCCGCGCGTTCAGCAGGCGAGTTCCTTCCCACTTCAGGCACAGGGCCGTCAGAGGATACCCGACAAAGCTCTGGACGACAAAGATGGCCGGAGGCAAAAGGGCCAGAACGCCCAAGTTCATCGCCTTTGCGGCCTCACCCATCATGATCGTGGACACCAAGGCACCGGCCAATGACGGCGTGCCAAGGACGACAGCATTCCAGCCCAAGATCGGCTTAGCGAGGACGAACAGCGCAACCGAAAGGCCAACCAGCCCCGCGACGGCAATGACAACTGTCTTCCACTGCTGTCCCAATTCCTTCAGGCTCATCATGGAACCCATGTGGCCGATGATCAAGAACATCGCCAGCGTCCACATGTTCGTCCCAAACCCCGCAATGTCCATGACGTTGCGAGGCAGCCAACCGGTCCAGAACCCGATGACGAACAGCGACGCGGAAATGAAGACCGACGGAACCCACGCTTTCGTCTTCGCAGACACGGCGTCCCCAATAGACAGCATGAACATCATAATGAAGAACGCAAAGATAAAACTCACCCAGCACACCTCCCTCGTTTTCCCCCAATAAGTTAAATTACTAGGGACTATCAGTTTATCACGGGAAATAACGGCCAGTCAAAGAAACGAGAGCCTGTCAGGAATCCTTTTTTGAGGTGAGCGGGGCGATTTTCGTCCATTATTTGAGTGTAAATTAATTGCTTTTTACTGACTATATTTTCCGGCTTTGAGACGTCCCAAACTCCCCCAGACGCTCCCCGAATACCTTTATAATCGTGATACTCTCTTAGTTTTTTTTGACACGCCTATCCCAGAATGCTATAGTCATAGGTGCGAAAAGAGTGGTGCACTCTTGCTTCGCGGAGAGTCTGGCCTTTTGGCCAAATTTTAAAGGAGGGTCTTTTGTCATGGAAACGAAAAAGGCAGTGGCGGGAATCACAGTGGCGGCTCTTTTGAGCTTTGCTGGCGCGGCGATGGCGCACGAGCTGTTCCTCAAGCCGGAAGTGTTCGCAGCAAAAGGCGACAGCGACGTCAAGGTCTCTATCATCTCCACGCACCGGTTCATGATCTCGGAGGAAGTTGAAGAGGCAGACACCATGAAGCTTGGCGTTCTGGGAACCTCCGGCGACACGTTCGGCGACGTGAAGGCTGACGAAGCTAATCAGTGCTTGGTCTCTACCCTGCACGTGAAATCGGACGCTCCGGCTGTCCTCACGCTGGAGCGGGCTGGCGAGCTTTACTCCATCACCAACAAGGGCGGCAAGCCGGGCAGCCGAAAAGAGCTCGAAGCTCAGGGGCTGAAAGTTAAATCCTCCACGCTTTACTGCAAGTTTGTCAAGGCCATGTTCAACGCCAAGAGCGGCGATGAGACGTGGAAAGAGCTGGCCAATCAGGACCTCGAGATCGTCCCGCTCAGCAACCCGGCCGATCTGAAAGTCGGCGACGAGCTGGCCGTCAAGATCCTGCACCACGGTTCCCCCGAGTCGACGAACGTCTGGGCTTCCTACGACGGATTCGCTCCTGATTGGGAGAATACATACGCGTACTACACCGAGTGCGACACTGAGGGCGTCGCTCACATCCGCATTACCCATCCGGGCTACTGGTTCGTGCGGACCATGTCAACCGAAAAGGGCGTTGATGGCGAGTACGACTCCAAGAATATCCGTTCTGTTTTCTGCTTTGAGGTCAAGTAACCTCCATGAAATTTCTTTCTGCCGCAGCAGTCGCCCTGTGCCTCAGCGCCGGGGCGACCGCCGCTTTAGCGCACGGCGTCGGGGTCAGGGTATCGAGCGACAAGCCGGTTGCTCTGGAGTTCTACTACTCCACTGGAGAAACCATGTCGTACGCAGAGACGCAGGTTTTCTCGCCCGCCGATCCCAAAACTCCATATCAGGAAGGTAGCACCGACGATATGGGCCATTTTGCGTTTGTCCCCAACGCTGACGGAGACTGGAAAGTCGTCGTCTCGCAGGAAGGCCATCGCGCCGAAGGTCACGTAAACGTGAAGATGAGCGAGCTGAACAGCGGAGCGGCCAGCGCCGCGCCGGCGCCCCAGGTTTCGGGCAGTTCCATGCCTTCGGGAGCCGAATTGGCACGGAACGCCGTGCTGGGCGTCAGCCTGCTGTTCAACATTGGCGTTGCCGTCGTCTTGATCCGTCGGCGTCGGAAGGCGGCCTAACAGATGCACATCTCTGACGGGGTTTTGTCTCCTGCGGCGCTCACGACTGGTTGGGTTATTGCTGCCGCCGGCACCGCCGTCGGCCTGAAAAAAATCAACCCGGACAAGATTATCCGGGTGTCGCTGATGGGATCAGCGTTCTTCCTCGCCTCTCTCGTCAACGTGAAGGTGGGGCCCAGCTGCACACACTTGTCCCTTTTAGCCCCTATCGGACTCGTTCTGGGATGGAGCTGCTTCCCTGCCATGATGGTCGCCCTGCTTCTTCAGGCGCTGTTATTCCAATTTGGCGGGCTGCTCTCCATCGGCCCGAACACGGTTGACGTGGGAGTGCCGGCCTTCTTGGCGTGGCTGGTTTTCTCCCGGCTCATTCTTAACAGCACTGGCATTAAAGCCATGGTCTGGTCGTTTTTAGCCGGCGCTCTGGCAGTCCTTCTCTGCGCCACGTTTGTCGGGTGTTTCCTCATGCTGACGGACACCGGCATGATTGGTTCTGCCAAGGCCGTTTTTATCGCCCACCTGCCTCTGGCGGCTATTGAGGGCATTATTACCGCGTTCTTTACAGCGTTCCTTAAACGCTCGGCTCCAGACCTTCTGCTTAACAGCCAAAGCAGATGAGTCTCGACGCCTTGCGCAGCGACTCGGCCGTCGTCTCGCCGTTTGACGGGATTGACGGTCGAGTTCGCTTCTGCTGTGGGATTTTAACAGCCCTGAGCCTTGCGGCGCTGAAAAGTTGGCCAGCTCTGGCGGTCGGCGTTTCCCTGCCTTTCGTACTCGTTCTTTTTTACGGCATTCAGCGATACTGGCCAACCGCCTGGCGAATGCTGATCGTCGGGGCGATCACAACCCTGCTGATCGGGCTCACATGGACCGGCGGTTCCCCTCGCGTCGCCGTCGTGTTCTCCCCCGAAGGGACGATGATGGGCTTCAAAATAGCCGCACGGCTACTGCTCATCTCCGCCTGCCTCGTGCCGCTCGTCACCGCCATGGGTGTCGCAGGAATCGAAGCGGCTATGGCCGGACTCGGCGTCGCCGAGAAATTTCGCATTCTCCTTCTGCTTATGCTTCGTTACTCGCTGATGATGGCTCAGACAACCTCTGACAAAATGCGCGCGCTGCACCTTCGAGGGCCGGAAGCGCCTCTGCTGGTCCGCCTGAACGGGCACGCTTGTTCGCTGGGGAGCTCCCTCGTCGGATGTTCGGATCGCGGCGAGCGCTCATGGCAGGCGCTCCAGTGCCGCGGCGGTCTGGCAGGTTTTAACAGAGCGCGTCGTCATAAAATCGGCGCTAAAGAGTACGGCCTTATCGCCGTCAGCGCCGTTTGGACTGCTGTTGTCTGGGGGGTTGAGCTATGGCTTTGCTGAAAGTTAATAATCTACATTACACCTATCCGGATGGAACCCAGGCGCTTCGCGGCCTCTCCTTCTCCCTCGATCAGGGCGACCGGCTCGCCGTTGTCGGAGCGAACGGCTGTGGAAAATCCACCATGTTGGCGCATCTGTCCGGGTGCCTCGTTCCTCCGCCCGGCACGCTGTACCTTCACGACCAAGAAATCACCGAGAAGAATTTGAAGGACCTGCGCCGCGCCGCCGGACTTATCTTTCAGGACCCGGACGACCAGCTGTTCATGCCGACAGTGCTGGAAGACGTCGGGTTCGGGCTCATCGCGCGGCAGGTTCCGCGAGAAGAAGCGGACCGACTTTCCCTTGAAGCGCTGAAAAAACTCAGCGCCGAAAGCTTGGCCAATCGCCCGCCGCACCGGCTGTCCGGCGGAGAAAAGCGCGCCGTCGCGTTGGCCGGCATTTTGGTCATGGAGCCTGAGCTCCTTCTCCTCGACGAACCGTCCACAGCATTGGACCCCAGAGCGCGCCGCCGGGTCATTAACCTGCTCTCCCAGTTGAAGCGCCCCTTTATCTTGACAACTCACGACTTGGACATGGCGCTTGACCTGTGCAACCGAGTTGCCGTGCTCAGCGCCGGACAGGTCGTCGCCATGGGAGGGCCGGAAATCCTTCAGGACGGCCCAGCGCTGGAACGTTGGGGACTTGAACTGCCCCTGAGCCTGTCTTCTTCCCGATAGCAAAACAATAAACGCAGCCCGCCGCTTACTTGCGGCGGGCTGCGTCGTTATTTTAACGGTATGTTGGCTTTTGTTTCACGTGAAACAGGGGCTTCCCCTTCTGAAAAACAGCCGGCCTATTGGGCTTCGCTCCCTTAGCTGAATGTTACACGCACCCAAAATTCCCCCACAGCCTCTGAGCCTTCCCGATGGCGTATTCAGCTTATTTGGGATAACACATAAGAAAATACTTTTGACCCAATGGAGAAAACCGTTTTACAGCGACACGGACGCCCTTGAGCTAGAAAAAAAACGCTCCCCAAGGAGGACAAAGAAGCGACGAAGCAAACCCCGCATTGGAGCGCAAAAGGCGTCCCGCTCAAAGCACAAAACGGATAGGCCCAGCTGAGGGCAGCACCGAGCCATTGAGCAGACATTTATTGCGGCGCTCTGGCACAAAGCACAGGGGAAAGCCCGCGCCGACCGGCGACTGGGCTAAGTTTGCAAAAACGCCGCCGGTTGAGCAAGCCGGGCGAACGACCGAACACTGTCATAGCCTGATCGCAATGAAGCCACCGGCGCGATGAATCGTCTCAGACTACGCCCCTTCGGTCGGGGAAACCGAAAGACCCGCTTCTCTTAAAGTTCCCTCGGGCCATTCTAATTTACGTCCCGTCAAACGCTAAAAATGAATGGCGTCTCTTCTTAAAATGAACTCTATGTGCTTATACGCCCAAGAGGGCAAGACCAACCGAGCTAATGACGTCGTACCACCACGATGGTTTCAATTCATATGCCCGCCAAGACGTGGCCGGCTGAGCACCGTTTAAGCGTTATGGCGCGTCAGTTTCAATTCACGCGCCCGTGAGGTTCAGTCACGTCTTAGGACCTAACAGCACCGAGAGAGCTTCTCCGCTTGCAGGTGAATACAACGGGCGCTTGGTCGAACGCCTCCGCGTAACAGGTCGAATCATCAGTATTTAACGTATTATCAGCACCTTCTTGGC
Source organism: Jonquetella sp. BV3C21 (assembly GCF_000468895.1). NCBI lineage: Bacteria > Thermotogati > Synergistota > Synergistia > Synergistales > Dethiosulfovibrionaceae > Jonquetella > Jonquetella sp. BV3C21. The sequence goes on from NZ_AWWC01000016.1 coordinate 74,872, forward strand.
ACGAAAAAGGCCACCGTCCTGATTCAGGACTGATGGCCCGTAGAAACCTTTTACTTTCTCGAAGGCACGAAGGCGGTGTTCGTTCACGGTTACTAAGCCAAGAAACTCAATTCATGCGCGCAGTGACACGGCAGAACTATAACTACCATCCTCTAACCTCCACTAGATAAACAGCAAGAAATCCTGCATAGAGGGCCTCCACCAAAAACAGAAAAAGACGCCAGCCTTCGAGTTTCCCATAAAAGTCACGCCCGCACTGACTCATGTTAAATATATCACCATATGTATAGTCAATATCCCGTTCGTGCACTCTCATGGGCAACATCTCCTTTGACTATATTGTATCACCGTCACGTTCAACGGCTCACCCTCTGCCCGTCAGGGCAAACGTGTTCAGAAGCCTTCGCAGTTACGAGGGCAATAAAGCCAGCCCTAGATTTGCATCGAGCGGGAATAACTTTTCGACGTCCGCGCTGACCAAGACGATAAAACGTCGCTGACTCAGGCTTTATGCTGTATTGAACGTTTCGGCTCCATCTTTTTCTCTCTATCAAGACCGTTCTATTGGTGAATTTTCATGCAGCGCGTAATCTTGTCGCCTTCGCCAAGAGAACGCATCAATTTCTCCAACAAAGGCCCTTTCAGCACCAAACTCTGTCCCGCTGAACGAGAAATTCAGCCGAACGTCCGAGGCTCATATCATTTCATTTTGAAAAAAGCGACGTTTCGTCTTCGGTTTCCAACCTCTACTTTTTCGGCAGATCAGCAATAAAATCCCTTCACGGCGCAGTTCTGCAACACAGGGTACGCGCTATCTTGTTTAGATGGATAAAGAACCGTGAACGACGGGAATTTTCGCCTGACGTTGATCATATTGCGATAATACTTTTGGGGCGTATCGGGGTACTTGTATCTTGCTTATGAATTTCTTGATCGACCGCTTTTGTCCTTTTGCTCGCTCAGTTTTCTCCTCATTTTATCGAGCAAATTCGCGCGGCCTTCCCTGCTAGAAGAGGTCAAGGTCTCAAATGGTACGGCTTTCTTTCTGGCATAAGATGAGACGCAAAGGACGAAGGACACACAGAACCACCTGATGGAGGGCTTTTTTTCGTTTTTCGTTTTTCGTTTTTCGTTTTTCGTTGTCGCAGCCCCTTTCAAGCCGGCAACTTTTATACCGCTGTCACGCCCGCCAGCCACTGCGGCCCAAACAACATGAAGCGTCAGAACGACCTGCGCCCCGCCTTCGGGTGAACGCCTCTTCAACACAGCGCGACATTTAGCCGGTTCCTTCCAGCCCGCCGATTCTTCTTGATCATCTCAGCGCTACGACGCGCGGTTCTTTAGAGCGTCCTTCCAATTCGACCTTATACACAACAACGGGCGTCCCTTGCGGACGCCCGTTGTTGCGCTCTCAGCGCACCGCGACTGACGCACCTGTTAATTTGAAGAATCAAAAGCAACAAACAGGTGGTTCACCTCACCCCCCGGCCAAAGACTTTCTCCGCCGCTCAAATGAGGTGATTTATAGATTAGGCAAGACAACGCCTAAAACTTTTTCACCAAGGGCCTTCCAGGGGACTGGTTCTTCGTTGAACCCCTTTGCGTTATTCCCAAAAACAAAAATAACGTTCTCCGCAAGGCCTATTCTTATATTAAAAGAGGCTAAACGATTAGACTTTTATTAACCTTTTGCAGTTCTCTTTATTGTTGGGGCGCGCCGCCCTCTCCTCTACTCCTCAGCGGGCGCTTTGCGCCAAAGGGGGCCACCCAATGCAGGGGCCTCAACTAACAGGCGATTCCACTCGTAGGAGCCCGTCGCTTCCGTGACCGACAGGACGCGCGAGAGCGGCACAAACAGACGTATCTTGACCGTCTCACCGTATTCCCGTTCGGCCTCCTGCCCGGGACCTTCCAGCCCGTGGCGGCGCAGCAATCCAGCTAAGGCCGTTTGTCGTTCGTAGTCCGTGACGAGGGTAACTTGGCGACCAGCCAGGAAAAACTCCTTTTGGGCGTGACCTATGGCCTCCGACGCCGCGAAGCTGTAGGCTTCAATGAGACCGCGCGGGCCGAGCTTAACGCCGCCAAAGTAACGGGTCACAATAACGACGGCGTCCCACAGGTCAAGCCGGCACAACTCACCTAGAATTGGACGTCCGGCTGTTCCTGCCGGCTCGCCGTCGTCACTGGATGCTTCGGACCGTCTGCCAATTGGCTCTGTTCGCCAAGCCCAGCAGTTGTGCGTTGCGTTCCTCTGCTCCGCCTTGACTTCCTCAACCGCCCGCTGCGCCGCTTCAACCGAAGAGGCAGGGTAAACGGCGGCTATAAACTCGGACCGGCGCACCTTGTATACCGCTTTTCCACCGGATACGAGCCGGCAAAACGAGTCGGTCATTCCCAGTACTTTTTCAAAAGTTCCCAGCTCTCGGCAAGCTTCAGCGGGACCACGCTCGTGCCGCTCAGAACCTGCATGAAGTTGCTGTCCCCAGCCCAGCGCGGCACCAAGTGACAGTGCAGGTGACCGGCGACGCCAGCCCCGGCGGAGGCGCCAAGGTTGATGCCGACGTTCATTCCCTGCGGGTGAAACGCCCGGCAGAGGCACCCCCGCGCCCGACAGACCAGCTCCATCAATTCGGTTCTCTCGCCTTCCCTCAGGTCGCAGATGTCCGAGACGTGCCGGAACGGCAGAACCATTAAATGCCCTGTGGCGTAGGGATACGCGTTCAACATGACGTAGCAGTTCGTTCCTCGGAATAGGACCAATCTCTCACGATCGGAGCCGGCAGCGCAAAACGGACAGCCGTCGCCTTTTGGACCTGTGATGTACTGATACCGCCATGGGGCCATCATCGTTTCCATTTTTTCGTATCTTCCTTTCCGCCGGGAGAGCGTTTTCCCAGCTCAAAGATTAACCGGCGTATCTCTCTGAAGCCGAGACCTAGGGCAGCGAAAGTGCCGACCACAAGCGAAAGGCCAAGCGCCCAAGAAGGATACCCTCGGCTGACCAGCTCCCGCCCGATTAGAAGTGCCGCGCCCATCGTCCCTGCGACGGTAAAAGCGATGGAAATTACTCGGCTGAATACCGTCAGATCGACGAGTTTCATTCCCCGTCAGCCGATTCGTCCTGAACGGCGGCTAAATCTTTTTGAGCGGCGCTGTCTTTTATCCTGTCGACGTTTGCTTCCAACAGGGCGCAAACGATCTTGACCTGTAAGCGGGTCAGCCCGCTCAGAGTGAATGAGTTGTCCTCATCAAGCCCAGAAATGCTGCACTTGACGCCTAGATCTCGAGCCAGACGCGCCGCTGAGCGAGGACGCCAGCATCTGGCTTTACGCTGAGGGGGCATTCCCTGCTGCAGGCAGAGCCTGCGCACCCGATTTTCTACCTGACGGACCGACCAGTTCAGCCTGACGCACTCCGAAAGCACCCGCTTGATGGCCTCTTCGCTTTCTAAGCCAAGCAAGGCGCGCGCGTGACCTTCGGTGATCGCCTCCCCAGCTAAGGCATCGGCAACCGGCTGCGGCAATGACAGCAACCTCATTTTGTTGGACACAGCCGAGCGGCTCCAGCCGAGCCGCTTTGAAAGTTCGTCCTGCGTCAGCCCAAATTTTTCCGTCAGTTCCCGAAGCGCCGACGCCAGTTCCAACGGTTTCAGGTCTTCGCGCTGAAGGTTTTCTACTAACGCCATTTCCCTCGTCCGCCGGTCGTCGGCCTCGACAAACCGAACCGGAACCGTCAGCAGGCCAGCCAATTTCGCGGCCCGGTAACGTCTTTCTCCGGCGACAATAATCGCCCCGTCGTTCAGCCGACGGGCCAGAATCGGCTGAAGAAGTCCGTGTGCTTTTATCGAACTGGCCAACTCTTTCAGCGCTTCGTCGTCAAAGTGGCGGCGCGGCTGTTCAGGATTGGGGCGAAGGTTCTCCATTGGGTATTCAGGCGCGTAGTCTCCTTGTGCCTCCGGTTTCGTTTCGGCCATCGGCGCTTTCAAAAGGTCAGACAGTCCGCGTCCCAACCTTTTACTTCCTACTTGAGCCATTTATCTTCCACCTCCTGAGCCAATTGACGGTACGCCTCAGCGCCTCGACTTGACGAAGCATATATTCCAACTGGCTGGCCAAAGCTCGGCGCTTCGGCAAGGGCAACGTTTCTGGGGATGACCGTGTTCAGTACGGCAGACCCGAAAACCTCCCGTATTTGCCCTGCCACCTCGTCGGCCAACCGCGTGCGCTGGTCGTACATCGTCAAAAGAATGCCGTCAATCTTCAGCTCTGGGTTCAGGTTGAGCCGCACCGTCTGAATTGTTCGATCGAGCAGTGTCAGCCCTTCCATGGCGTAATACTCACACTGAATCGGCACGAGAATCACCGAAGCCGCCGTCATCGCGTTGACGGTCAACAGGCCAAGCGCGGGGGGGCAGTCCACAAGGGCGGCATCGTAGTCGGTCCAGACACCCTGAAGGCACCGTAAAAGCCTATTTTCTCTGCTCATCAGCGGCGCTAGGTCGAGCTCAGCGCCGGCCAAAGAGACTCCCGACGGAAGAAGGTCCGGCCCCCAAGCGGTCGAAACGATCGCCTCGCGGGCGGGCACTCCGTCCACAAGGCACTCGTACATGGTCGGTCCCGGTTCTTTTCCCCAGCCTAACCCGCTGGAGCAGTTGCCCTGCGGATCCGAGTCAACTGTTAAGATTCGATACCCAAGGCGCGACAGCTCAGCGGACAGGTTGACGACCGTCGTCGTTTTCCCAACGCCGCCTTTTTGATTAATCACCGTTATGACCTTCATGCGTTCTTCCACCATCCGATCTTTTCCGCCCGACCAGGACGTCTTGGGTATTTTTTATCGATCGCGGCCACCTTGTCCCAGCGAAGAATTACCCTCCCCGACTCGCCAAGCTGGTATGGCAAAGCTCGCGGCTCGCTCAGACCTAAAGCGGACCACTTTCCTTGGACCGGCAGGACTTCCTCTTCCCACGCCGGCCCCTTCATCGCCAGTAGACAGCCGCCTTGTCGAACAAGCGGCGACAGGTACTCGGCCAGAACGGGAGCTTCACACACCGCTCGGGCGACCGCGCAGTCCCATTCCTCTCGGCGTGCCGCGGCGAGCTCTTCAGACCTAGCTGAAATGACAGAGACGTTCTCCAGCTCTAGAGCCTCGACGATTTTCCCCAGCTGAACGGCCTTTTTCTTTTGGCTGTCCAGCAAGGTCACGTGCGACTTCGGGAAACAAACAGCCAGAACAACACCAGGAAGACCTCCGCCGGTTCCAACGTCGATGATTTTTTCTGTCCCTTCGACAGCGCTTGCAAGATACAAACAATCGGTCACGTGTTCCTGCCAAAGCACGGTCGGATCTGATGAGCCGGTCAACCTGACCCGCCCGTTCGCCTGACACAATTGGGAGAGGTACTCTTTGAGCATGCTTTCTTGCGCTGCGGTTATGTTTAACCGATTAAGTTCTGTCACCAGCTCTTCACCTCCATTATTTTGTATCTTACCACGACTTCCGAACCGTACCTGAATGTTTCACGTGAAACATTCGCTGTGTGTCTAAAGTAACTACTCGAAGAACAGCCGTCACTTTGCGATTAAGTGTTACTTTTGGCATCAGATCCTCCTAAAATGCCTGCATGTCACTTACTTCGTCCTTGAGTATCAGATTCGTCATCACAAGCCTTTCAGATTCACTGTTTTATCATGTCGCTAATTGTCGTTATCGGATCTGACTCTTTGACAAGTTCGGCAAAACGTCTCACGCCCTCAGAACAGTTGTGAGGGAAAATATCCTAACATCGGCGGCTTTGCCTGTTGACAGCCGTTTCGATGAGGATAGACTCTTTCTTTTCAATCCCTGCTTGACACTGTAAAATATTTTGCCTTCTGCCGTTTTATTTGAGGGGGCTTGATTCAGAACGCCGTGAGGGGCGTCTGGGGGGAATTGCATGTCGATGTTGGATATTATTGGACCGGTGATGGTAGGACCTTCGTCCAGCCACACCGCCGGGGCTGTTCGATTGGGACTTCTAGCCCGCCAAACTTGGGCAAAACCGATAACGCGCGCCGACCTTTACCTTCGCGGTTCGTTTGCCGCAACGTATTGGGGACACGGCACCGATCGTGGGCTGCTGGCTGGGTTGATGGGACTTCAGCCGGATGACCCACAGATCGTCAACGCCTTTCAGCTGGCTGACGAGCGCGGACTTGAGTATCACTTTTACACCGAGGACGACCCGGGAGGGCACCCCAACACCGCCCGTTTTGTGTTGACGAACGGGCAGTCTGTCATGGAACTCATCGGGTGCAGCGTCGGCGGCGGAATGGTTCTGCTCACGTCCATCAACGGGTTCGACGTAGCAATAGACGGCATGAGCACAACACTGGTCGTTCCTCACCGAGATCAGCCCGGAATTATTTCAGCCCTTTCCAGCGAAATGACCCACCGAGGCATTAACATCGCTTCGATGCGCCTGAGCAGAAAATTCCGGGGCGATCAGGCCGTCGCGGTGATGGAAGTCGACAGCCCAGTCGACGAGCCATTGCGGAAAGTTCTCGAAGCGTCACTTCCTGAGGACTGCCGCGTGTTGGTGATTCAGCCGCTAGTCAGCGGAGGTGCGGCATGAACAGCTTAAAAGACCTCATCGATACGGCTGAAAGGACCGGCCAAACCCTTCCGCAGGTGATGTTGGACTGCGACGCCCATGACAGCGGGGTCGACCAAGAAGTTATCCGGGAGTCGATGGCCCGCCGGCTCGACGTGATGAGGGAGAGCGCCAAGGACGCGTTGGTCACCCCATACCGTCCCAAAGTCGCCGCCAACGACGTGCCAAAGCTGCTGGCTCACCGACCGGGACTGACCAGTGAGTTTACTTGGAGAGCCTGCACCATTGCGATGGGGATGAACACCTGCAACGCCTCGATGGGCCGAATTGTCGCAGCGCCGACGGCTGGAAGCTGTGGGATCCTGCCTGGCATGATCTTAGCGTTTGAGGAGCAGCGCACCCCATACGAAGGACGAACCGTTCTGGACGCGCTGATCGTATCTGCCGGCATCGGCGAGGTGATTGCGGCTCGGGCGTCGCTTGCTGGCGCGGAGGGCGGCTGTCAGGCTGAATGCGGCAGCGCGGCGGCGATGGGAGCGGCGGCACTGGTTTACCTTTCTGGAGGAACTCCGGGCGCCTGCGGCCAAGCCGTGGCCATAACGATTAAGTCGATTACCGGCCTGGTCTGTGACCCGTTGGCAGGGCTGGTCGAGATTCCTTGCATCAAGCGAAACGGCATGCTGGTGTCACTAGGCATTTTAGCGGCCGAACTTGCTTTGGCGGGCGTTGAGTCGTTCATTCCAGTTGACGAGATGATTGACGTGATGGGCAAGGTGGGACGCGCTCTGCCGCCCAGCCTCCGAGAAACGGCCTGCGGCGGTTTGGCCGTCTCGCCGACGGCGCGGCAAGTGACCGCCCAGCTGTTGGAAACTCAGAAGACAATTCACTGATTGATTTTCAGGAGACCTTAAATAACAACGTTTAAGAAGCTCGCCTTACACAAGCAGCCCGCGGATATTATCCGCGGGCTGCTTTTTTTCGCTAGAAGTCCTGCTTCTTATTCTGAGAGCGTGACTCGAAACGGCTTGTAGATGGTCTTAATCTGCGCTGAGAACCTTTTAGATTCTCTTCGGCCTCATCGAGGCAAGGCTTTTGTCGTCCGTCTAATATTCCCTTCCTACAATATCGACAGAACCGTCTTGCCGATGCCAGTCGCGCTGACCCAGCAGGTCCCTTGTGGTAGGGGAGCGCCCGTTCAGCGAACGTCTTCGCGCTCCTCGGTGGCATAAGCCGAAAAGATTTACTCGTGGATACATTATCATCGCCGATTCGTTACGAAAGGGCTTCGCCCCTATGAAGAGAAAAACCGTTTCTTCGTCTCTGCACTTCTTTTTTTCTTTGACGCTGGGCGGTCGCCTCTGCCGCCTTTTCGATGGTGGAGACTTCCGTTTAAGGTTCCTCTTGATTGTCTGAGCCGGCGACATTCAGTATACGTCAATATTTATCAACACATTTCAACTTCCACAGGACTGTTTTTTATGGGGCTTTAATCAAAAAGCCTCTAGCGGAGAGGGGAGTGCTGAGACATTTGCTAAATGTTCTCGTCCCTCTCGGAGATTCTTAAACTGAAACGACTTGCTGCTGAGCACATTGATCAACGCGGTGTCGCTCGCGGAAGAATTTCGCTCTCATCAGGCAACGGCTCATTTCTTAGCCGTCAACGTTCCTTGTCCTCTTGTATCGGTTCGTCCAATTGTTTCGTTTGATCGTTGTTAATCGTCCCCCCGTCGTTCGAAAGGCCCCTCATGATACGGGGCCAGCGGTCTTTCTCCCTTCGGCCTATATTTTTGTCTGCAGCGCCGACTCATCAAAACCCTTTTGCCAACCCACGCGCCTTGCTCGCCCCCCTCGATAGGGGGGAGGAGCGCTCGCCCAACAAACGGTTTCGCGCTTTCTTGGAGCTTTTAAGTTGAAACAGCTTGCCGCTGTCCGCGTTGTCTGCTTCTAGCCTAGCTATTCCAAATCCTCTTGGGCTGAACTGACCGCCGTGACAGGAAATCAGTCGTCGAAGGTTTAAAAAAGCGTCTGCCTCTCTTCCGGGGTTTTAATTAGTCAATATATATCAGTATATTTCAACTCTTTTATCATGTCGTTTTCGTTCTCAGGCCATGAAAAAAGCCGTCGGAAAATATCCGGCGGCTTTTCTTTATTCTTTATTTTAAAAAGAGATTACTCGTGAAACAGGCTTTCTTCTCCTGTAGCGCAGGGAATAACCCAGATAGCGACCCCATCCTGAAGAGGAAGCTTGATCGGGTCGCTGCCGTCGATCAGGGAGAAGCACAGCTCTTCATCGTCAGAGCAGCGAACGAGCCCGGCGCCCACGACGATGCCAAGCCGGCGAAGCTCTTCGCGGCGTTCAGCCGGGGCGGCAATCGCCTGGACTTCGCAGTTGAGCGACGGTGGGATCATCGCCAGAGGGACGGTCAATTTCTGGGGCTGCTTCAAGGCCTCGTCCAGCCGGTCAAGCCACGGCGACTTCTTGCGGCGCTCTTCGGCCATGAATTCGACGAACGCGCTCACCCGCTGGTCCGCGAGCGGCGTCAGCTCGTGTTCCACCGCGCAGGCCATTTTCTCGGCCACGTCCGACGGCAGGTCGAGCATCCGCTCGAAAAGCGCTTTCATCTGCTGGTGGCGCCGAAACGTCACGAGGGCCAGGCCTAGCCCTTTGCGGGTCAGGGCAATTTTCCCGTACCGCTCGTGAAGCATCAGGTTCTCTTCCGTCATGCGCTGGACGGCGACGGTTACCGTCGCTTTGCGAAGCCCGAGCCGTGATGCCAGTTCGGTAATCGACGGCAGCTGCCCTTCCATTTCAATTTCAAAAATGGTCTCTAAGTAGTCTTCGGTGCGCGATGTAACCACGCCTATCCCTCCCTGCAACGGCATTCGGTTTCGTACGGCATCGAATGCAGCATATCACCGTAACGATTTATTATATCGTATTTCCCCGCAAAAAATTATACCGGTTCCAGCCATTACAATCAGAGGATCCCGCCCTTTTCTCTTTAAAAATTCATTAAAACAAACGACTTTCCATGCTTTTTGAGTTCGTATAATGAACCCAGTTTATTTCACACACTGTCGTTTGAGGAGGATCTTTTTATGCGTTTTAATCGCGTGTTCTTGGCTGCAATAACAGTTGCCGCCACAGCAGGCATTGCCTTTGCGGCTTCCGCAGACAACGATGCCAAGATTCTTGCTAAAGTCGGCCCGGTAACTATCACCGAACGGGATATGAACATGGCGATAGCCGCATACCCTGCCCAGCAGAGAGCTTACATCGAGACCCCGCAGGGACGCGCCGCCCTGCTGGACGAGTTGGTGAACTTCAACCTGCTCGCCCTGTCCGGCAAAGAACAGAACCTTCAGGACACCCAGGCGTTCAAGGACGCCATGCAGCTTCACGAGCGTCAGGTCCTCGCCAACCTCGCCGGCGAGAAGGCCATTGCCGGCAGCGGCGACAATATCAGCGACGCGGAAATCAAGCAGTACTACGACGCGCATCAGGATTCGTTCTTCGTGCCCGAGTCAATTCGGGCGAGCCACATTCTCATTTCAGTCCCCAAGGGCGCTTCTGATAAAGAGGTGGCCGAAGCTAAGGACAAGGCGATGGATATTATTAAAAAGATAAAGAGCGGCTCTTTGGAGTTCAGCAAAGCGGCTCAGGATATGTCATCCTGCCCGTCAAAAGTCCAGGGCGGGGATTTAGGGTTTTTCTCCAAGGGACAGATGGTTCCGGCGTTTGAAAAAGCCGCTTTCGCCCTCAAGCCCGGCGAAATGACGTCCGAGCCGGTTCGCACCGATTTTGGTTTCCACATCATCAAGGTGACTGACGCCCATCCGGCCAAGACGATGCCGCTTGACGACGTCAAGGCGAGCATTAAATCGACCCTGTCCAGCCAGGCAAAGCTCGCGGCGTTCCAGAAGGCGATCGCCGAACTGCGGCAGAAGTACCCGGTCGAAATTCTTGATGAGAGCCTGAAAACTCCGGCTCCTGCCTCATCAACTTCTGCTCCTGCACCGACGTCCGAGCCTGTTCCGGCTGACGCGAAAAAGTAAATCCGACACATTTAAACGGCCCCTTCCGAAGTTCGGAAGGGGCCGTTTTTTCTCGCAAAAGCGTTGATTTTCTCTCAGCTTTCATTATCGAGCCCTCAGTTTTCCGACACCGCACCGCTGGCTTTCTCAATCAGCGTGACAGCCTCGGCTATTTGAGGCCCCGACAAGGAGCTGATGGACAACCTGACCGCGTTTACCGGCCCGTCGGACGAAAAGAGCTGCCCGGGCGCGATCGCCAGTCCGAGGGAAAAACACCGTTCTGCCAGCTCGCGGCCGTCGGTCTCCGGCGTCGAAAGCCAGAGGTAAATTCCTCCCTGCGGCCGGTTGGACGACCACGGACGCGTCAGACGCTTCAGGTTTTCCCACAGCGTTCTCATTCGGCTGGCCGTTTCAACTCTCACACAGCTTAACGCCCTCTCTAGGCCGCCGCCGTCGATCAGTTTTTCCAGCCACAGCTGAAGCGGCGAGGACGCAGGGCCGGAACGGAGCAACAGCCCGTTTTCAAAGGACTTGTGGAGCGTTTCGGGCGCTAGGCAATACCCGAGCCGCAGTCCCGGACAAAGGGCTTGACTGAACGAGCTCAGGTACACCAGCCGGTCTCCGTCGGACGCAATGGCGCGGAAGGCCGGGACGGCGTCAGGGCCGTACCGCAGTTCGCCGTACGCGTCGTCTTCCAAAATCCAAAAACCTTGACGACGCGAGGCCTCTAAAACGGCCTTCCTCTCGGCCAGCTCGATGGTTTGGCCGGTCGGGTTGGAAAAGCTCGGGTTCAGGTACAGGGCGTCTGCCGGGCCGAGGGCCGCCAGTTCGGTCAGGTCGTCGGAAGGAAGGCGGGAAATTCCAAAACCCTCGGCCTCGCCGCAGAGAGGAGCGCCGGGCCAGCAGAGTTTTGGCACGGTCAAATGACGGACGCCGCGCTCTTTGAGCGCCATGAGAGCAAGTGACAGGCCCTGCCTGCCGCCGGAAGTCAGGAAAATATGGGACCACTGAGCGGCGATTCCCCGGGCGGCGCTGTGCCGGACAAGTAGCCGCCGAAGCGATTCCCAGCCTGCCACCGGCGAAGCGACAAACGCCCGATGGTCTGAGAACAGCGCGTCTGCCGCGCTGGAAAGAATTTTGGCCGGAACCATCAGCCCTTCCGGCCGGTCGTCGTCCATGTGCAGGAGAGCGCCCCACTCCTGTCGGTCCCGCGCCTGCCGGCCCGAGGCGACGAAAAAACCGCTCCGCCCCCGGGCGGTTACAAGCCCCCGACTGACCAGTTCAGACAGCGCGTCCACCGCCGTCTGCCGGCTCACGCCCAAGTCGGCAGAAATGCTTCGGCTGGACGGCAGCCGCTCGCTCGGGCCGAGAGCGCCGCAGCGAATGAGATCAGACAGTCTGTCGGCAAGTTGAACGTACAGTGCCGTCGGCGCAGACCGGTCAAGAGCCAACTCGATCATGTTTTCACCGCCTCAAAAAACGGCGCGGCGGCCGCATCAAGCCGTCGCGCCGTCCGTATGATGATCCTCTTTACCCCAGCCGAATCCCGGTCATCTCTGCGACGGTTCGATCTGTGGCGCACAGGTCGTTCGGCCCTAGGTCGATCAAACTGGCGTGACCGGTGACCCGGGCGAACGTCCGAAGCTCGGTCAGCAGGCAAGCGAAGAAGTTCTCCACCCGTTTGGCAGCCGCTGGCACGTCAAGCCGCCGCCGCAGCTCGGCGTCCTGAGTCCCCACGCCCATCGGGCACTTGCCGGAGCCGCATATCCGATACTGGGCACAGCCTAAGGCAATGAGCGGGGCAGTCGCCATGGCGACCGCGTCGGCCCCTAGGGCGATGGCCTTGGCCACGTCGGCAGAAATCCGAAGTCCGCCTGTGATGACCAGCTGAACGCCGCTTCCCTTTTGGTCGAGAAAACGCCGGGCCCGGCAGAGGGCTGATATGGTGGGCACCGTAGTGGCCTCGCGCAGGATCAGCGGGCTCGAACCAGTCGCGCCGCCTCTGCCGTCGATCGTGATGAAATCCGGCTCGGCGGCCAAGCAGAACGCCAAGTCATTTTCCACGTGTCCGGCGGCAATTTTGATGCCGATCGGACGGCCTTTCGACCGCCGACGAAGGCTCGAAACCAAGTCCTTCATATCCGACGGCGAGTTGATATCCCGGTAGCGGGAAGGGCTCAAAATATCCTGCCCAACCGGCTTGTTTCGGATACGGGCGATCTCTTCGGTGACCTTGGCGCCGGGAAGGTGGCCGCCCATGCCGGGCTTTGTCCCCTGACCGACCTTTATCTCCACCGCGTCGGCGGCTTGGAGGTTCTCGTCGTTAACGCTGTACTGGTTGGGAATGTACTCGAAAATATACTTCGCGGCAGCTGCCCGTTCTTCCGGCAGAATGCCTCCTTCGCCGCTGCAGGTCGCCGTCCCGACGGCTGAGGCACCGAGGGCAAGGGCAACCTTCGCTTCTTTGGAAAGGGCTCCGAACGACATGTGAGAGACGTAGACCGGTCCGGACAGCTCAAGCGGCCGGGCCGCGTTCGGGCCGATAACCGTTTCGATCCGCACGTCCGCACCGTCGTCCAACGGCATAGGATCCAGCTGAGCGCCCGGCAAGACGAGCCCATCCCAGTTGGGAATAGGCATCAGCGTTCCCATGGCGCCCGAAAGAGGACGGCCTGTCAGGGCCATTTCCTGAATCTCCGACATGTATCGAATCTTCGGGTCCGTCTTGGTGAACTCGGCCGGATAGGCCAAGTCCCCGCCGGATGTTCTTTCCGGCTTGGGCTGAGCTTCCGGTTCGGAGTCCTGCTCAAACTGCGAGATCGGACAGCCGCACAGCGGACACTCTTTCAAAGAAGACAGAGGAGCGCCCTCCGCTTCTTCGTCGTACCGGTAGCCGCACATCGGACACACGTACACGGACACAGTGCACCATCTCCAGATGGGCCGAGCCGCCTCCAGAAACGGCTCAGTTCGCTATTTTTCTTTTTCGCACAGCTCGCGAAGTTTGCGCCGCAGCACCTTGCCAAGGGCGTTGACGGGGAGTTCGGAAAGGAACTCAATTTTTCGCGGGACTTTGAAGTGGGGGAGCCGCTGCCGGCACCACTCAATCAGCTCTGACGAGGAAACGGAAGCGCCGTCCGCCAAAACGACAAACCCCCGAACAACCTCTCCGCTGACCGACTGTCTGTGTCCCACAACGGCCGCCTGCCGGACGGCCGGATGGGACGCCAAAGCCGCTTCGACTTCCTGCGGGTAAACGCTGAATCCGCCCACGATAATCAGGTCGCTAACCCGCTCAAGAATGGTTATCGTGCCGTCCGGGTCGATCCGAACTTGGTCGTCGGTCCCGAACCATCCGTCTTTAAAGCGCAGCGCCGTGTTTTCCGGATCCCTGAAGTAATGAGTCGTAATGGACGGCCCGCGGACCCACAGCTCGCCCTCGTTCCCTTGCGCCGGCTTGCCGTCAAGCCCCTGCAGCTTATATTCCACGCCGGGCAGGAACGTGCCGACCGTGCCGGTGCGGTGCTCACGGCCGAGCGCCGTCACTGCGAGGACGGGGGACGACTCGGTCACGCCGTACCCCTCCACGAGCCGAGCGCCGGAAAAAACCTCTCGGGCGCGAAGCTCCAAGTTGGTCGCCAGCCGATCGCCGCCGCTGATCACGAGCCGCATGTCAGGCAGAGACGTTCTCGCCTTCAGGAGCGTTCCAACGAGGAAGTGAAGCATCGTCGGCACCATGACCGACAAGTTGGCGTGGGACGCCTGAGCCGCTTCGACCACCGCAGAGACGGGAAGAAACGACCGAACCATGGCCTGCTTAATCCCAGCAACGAGGGGCAGCCACCCGCTCACCACGCATCCCAGCGCGTGAAAGTTGGGCAGAACGTTCAGCATGACCATGTCGTCCGTCAGCTCAATGGCATGCTGCACCGCCGATTCAATGTTTGAACGAAGGTTCCCGTGAGTCAGGGGAACGCCCTTCGGAACGCCGGTCGTCCCGGAGGTGAAAAAGATGACCGCCGTCTCCGGGTCGTCTTGCTGGGTAGCCCGCACCTTGACCGATGAAAGTTCCCCTTCGGGAGAAACGTTCGCGCAGGGCTGTCCCCAGCTCTCCATATCAGCTTTGTGAGGGAGCGTCTCAGGGCCAAGCACCGCCAAAGACGCGTCGGCACGGCGAACCACCGATTCAATCGCCCCGATGCCGGCCGCCGTGTTAACCGGAACGATCGTCCCGCCGAGCCGCCAACAGGCCAGCGAAAGGGCATGGAACTCCGGACAGACGGGAAGCAGAGCTAAAAGCCGCTGCCCAGTGCCAAATCCGGCTTCACGAAGGGAGCATTCCATCGTCTCACTGGCGCGAAAAAGCCAGTCGCTGGAACGCCATTGTCCCTGATACCACATCTGAGATCGCGGGGACGCCCACGCCTCAGAAATAAGTTCTTCCAGTCGTTTCCCGTTCATCGTTCATTCTCCCCCTGAACCTTCTGACCAAATTCAATTTCAGCATTTTCATCCTGCATATATCGCTAAAAGTCTACCACAAGCGTTCTCTTTCTCCTCATCAATCTTCCGAAGAAAAATAACTTCCCGCTGAGGAAACGCCTCAGTTCTACAGTTTTACGGACGGTCCGGCCAATTTTTCGCCAATCGAGCCGCCGAAGGAAATATACGCGCCGAAAAAGCTCCCATCGGGCCTGGCAGCGGTTCCCGTGCTAAAATAGAAAATAATAAGGGGAGATTCTGCCCTCTTCTTGGCAAACGGAGGTTTTTACATGATCGAAACGCCAGATAATCTCGGCCGGGTAACGGTTCATCCGCTGGTCGAGGAAATTAAGCACAGCTATCTCGACTACGCCATGAGCGTCATCGTCGGGCGAGCTCTGCCGGACGCCAGAGACGGGCTCAAGCCGGTTCAGCGCCGTATTCTGTACGCCATGATGGGGCTGGGCATCAAGCATAATCAGCCGTACAAAAAGTCGGCCCGCGTCGTCGGCGAGACGATGGGTAAATACCATCCCCACGGCGACAGCGCCATCTACGAGACGATGGTTCGTCTTGCCCAAGAGTGGAGCATGCGCTACCCGCTGGTGGACGGCCAAGGAAACTTCGGGTCCATCGACGGCGACAGCGCCGCGGCCATGCGGTACACCGAAGCCCGCTTCGCCGAGACCGGCGAGCTGATGTTAGCCGACATCGACGAGGACACGGTCGACTGGGGCCCGAACTTCGACGAGTCGTTGAAAGAACCTTTGACGCTCCCGTCGGCCCTGCCAAACCTGCTCATCAACGGCAGCACCGGCATCGCCGTCGGCATGGCCACCAACATGGCCCCTCACAACTTAGGCGAGGTGGTCGACGCTCTCAGGCTGCTGATCCGCCGGCCTGACGCCGAGCTCGACGATCTGATGAGCTGTCTGCCCGGCCCGGATTTCCCCACCGGCGGTATCATCATGGGCCGAGAGGGAATTTTAGACGCCTACCGCACCGGCCGCGGAAAGATCATCCTGCGGGGCAAATGCCACGTCGAGCAGAAGTCCCGGAGCAAAACGAACGTGGTCATCACCGAGATCCCTTACATGATCAACAAGACGACTCTCATTGAGAGCATCGTCAAGGGCGTGCAGGGAAAACAGATCGACGGCGTTTCGGATATCCGAGACGAGTCGGACCGCAAGGGCCTTCGTCTGGTCGTTGAGCTGACAAGAGAGGCTGACGCCGAGCTGGTTCAGCGGCAGCTGTACAGCCGCACGTCCCTCCAGAGCACCTTCGGCATCATCAACTTGGCGCTGGTGGACAACAAGCCGGTGGAGCTGAACTTAAAACAGCTCCTTGAAACGTTCTTAAACTATCGGCGCTCGGTGGTCAGACGGCGCACCCAGTTCCGTCTCGACAAGGCCGAGGCGCGCCGTCACATCGTCGAAGGGCTCTGCAAGGCGCTGGACGTCATCGATCAGGTGATCGCCATCATTCGGGGAGCTCAGACCGCCGACGACGCGAAAGCCGGACTGATCGGCGAGCTGGCCTTCACCGACCTGCAGGCACAGGCTATTTTGGACATGCGGCTGCAGCGCCTGACCGGCTTGGAGCGGGAAAAGCTTCTGGCCGAGCTGGCCCAGCTGCTGGCCGACATCGAACGATACCGCTCAATTCTCGACAACCCGTCGGTTCTCGACGGCGTCATCAACGACGAACTGGGCGAGCTGCGCCGCAAGTTCGCCGACGAGCGCCGAACGGAGCTGAGCGCGGCTCTGCCAACGGAAGGCGACTCGCTGGAAGACCTGCTGCCAGAGGAAGACATTCTGGTCACCCTGTCGAAGGACGGCTTCCTGCGCCGCTCGCCGCTGGAGAACTACAACCTTCAGAACCGGGGCGGAAAAGGTCGGCTGGGCGCCGTCCTCAAGGACGACGACGAGGTCGGCCAGATGGCCGTCACGTCCACTCACAGCGATATTTTCCTGTTCACGTCCCGCGGGCGGGTTTTCGCCATTCGGGGGCACATGATTCCTGAGACAAAGACCGGCAAAGGACGCGCCGTCAGCAAATTCGTCTCCCTGACCGACGACGAACGCGTCGTGGCCATGCGCGGTACCCTTGAGGAGACCGCCACGTCCCACCTGCTTTTCATCACAAAGCGGGGCATCGGCAAGCGCATGGACGCTGAAGAACTGGAGAACCTGACCCGAGCCGGCCGGCGGGTTTTGTCCCTCGACGACGGCGACGAAATCGCCGCGATCATCGACACGGACGGCAATTCAAAGGTCCTTTTAGTTACGTCTAAGGCCAAGGCCGCCCACGTCGACGAGAGCGAGTTCCGGCCCATGGGACGGGCGGCCCGGGGCGTGAAGGCCATGAAGCTGGCGCCGGACGACCGGATTATCGCCGCTTGGACCGTGGCACCGGATGAAAACTTGCTCCTAGTGAGCGAAACGGGTATCGGCAAGCGCACGAAACCGGAGGAGTTCCCGATTCACCACCGAGGCAGCGGCGGTGTTCAGGCCATGCACCTAGGAGCGCGTACCGGCCGGTTGGCCGCTGCGGTCGGCGTGGCTTCGTCCGACGAGGTCGGACTGATGACCGAAAAGGGACGGATGATCCGCCTTTCCGCGTCGGATATCCCGCTGCTGAGCCGGACGGCCACCGGCTCGATCGTCCTTCGCCTGAACGACGGCGACCTCTTGGCAAGCGTTAGCGTCATCCCGGCGCCGATGGCTCCGGAGTCCCTGACGGACGCCGACCCTCGGCAGTTAACCCTGCCGGTCGACGAGCCGGAAACGGAGGCCTAGCGTGCTGGCCCCCCAAGGACGGCGGCCTCTTCTCGTTTGGCTGGCCCTGTCAGCCGTCGGGCTGTTTTGTTTTCCGCCGGCGCTCTTTTTAACTCTGCCGGTCACGTTGCTGGTCGGCTGGTTCTACCGGGATCCGGAACGCAAAACGCCAGACAACCCGCGGGCGTTCGTCGCGCCGGCAGACGGCCGAGTGACTGAGATCGTCCGCACGTCTCACCCGTACTGCGGTCCAGCGGTCAAGATCGGCATTTTCATGAACGCGCTGAACGTTCACGTCAACCGAATGGCCTGCGCCGGCACGGTGGAGTACTTGGACTACATTCCGGGGCGCAAGTGGGTCGCCTCGGCCCCGAAGGCGTCGCTCGAAAACGAGCGGTTTTTCCTAGGGTACCAAACAGCCCACGGCCGGGTGCTCCAGTGCCAGATCGCCGGGCTGGTTGCCCGACGGATCGCCTGCAGTGTCAAAAAAGGCGACTCATTTGCTGCGGGACAGCGGTACGGAATGATCCTGCTGGGATCAAAGGTCGACGTCTACCTGCCCTTGAACGCAGTTTTGTCCGTGAGCGTCGGGGCGCGAACAGTCGCCGGAGAAACGGTGATTGCGGAGGTGAAGGAATGAAACTTCTTGCTCGCCGAAGACTTCGGGAAATACCCATCCGAAGCAATATTCCCAACATGATTACCAGCGGCAACCTGCTGTGCGGCATGTTGGCCATGGTGCTGACCCTTCGGGGACACTACGTTACCGCCGCCTGGATGATCCCCATGGCTGTGGCGTTCGACTTCTGCGACGGCATGGTCGCCCGGGCCATGGGACTGAGCAGCGATTTTGGCGTGGAGTTTGACAGCTTGGGCGACGTGGTCAGCTTCGGCGTCGCGCCGGCGCTTCTGATCTACACGGTGTACCTGAAAAACCTTCCCGACGTAGTCGGCACGATCGTGGTGCTTTACTTTACCCTGTGCGGCGCGCTCCGGCTCGCCCGGTTCAACGTGGTGCACTGTCCCGGGCCGTTTCAAGGCCTTCCGATCCCCGCAGCCGGAATTTTCATGGTGTCGTGGGTGATGGCTGGGCTGCACGTGCCGCCGGCGCTGATCGCCGGGCTGTCCGTCCTGTCCGGCACCTTGATGATTTCATCCGTCCCGTACGGGAACCTGAAAAGCCTGAAACGGAACTCGATTCACTTCCAGAAGATCGCCTCTCTGCTCGTCTTCGTCCTCGTGACGGTCGCCCTTTTAAAAAGCGTCACGTTCCTTATCCTGTCGGGAATTTATCTGGCCAGCGGGCTGTTGAGCTTCAATTGGAGCGATTGGCTGAGCACTGACCGAGCCCAACAGAAAGATCGGGACGAAAAGTCATGAGGTGGAAATCCGTCGATCTGGCCGGCTCATACGGCGACCGAATTACCCGCCTGTCCGTCGGCGTGGTGAACAGACCGCGCCGCGCCGTTGTGTTGTTTCACGGCGTTCACAGCTGGGCTCAGCCCCTTCCTGGCAATAAATACGCCTCTCTTGGCGGGATGCTGGCCGAGCGCGGGGTTTTGCCGGTGCTCGTCGAGTCAAGCCGGTCGTGCCGCGACCGGCTCAGCTGGGGAAGCGACCTGATGGGCTGGATTAAAGCCGCGTTTGGCGGTAAGACGTTCGAGCAGGAGTTCTCCGACGCCTCCGCTGCCGTGTCGGCCGTCGCTTCGGCCTATCCGCGCCTGCCGCTTACCTTGTGGGGGTTCTCCCTCGGCGGCTTGATCGCCCTGCTGGCGGCTGGCGGCTACGGCTCGTCAGAGCGGGTACCCGTCGACGGGTTAATCGTTTCAGGCAGCGGCGATCAGCTCCGGCCGGAGTGCCGCGACGCCCTCGCCCTGCCGATTCTCCGCGACCTGCCCGACCGAAGCTTCCTCGAAAAGGCCGCACGCAACGCCCGGCCGGCGTGGTTTCGCTCGTTTTACGGCTCCCTGGACGCCTCGTTCGACCAGCCGTCGTGCCGCAGGCTCTATGAGGGCGTCGTCTGCGACGATAAAAAGTGGTTCGTCGTCGATGGAGCGGATCACTCGTTTCGGACGCTGAACGGCTCGCCCAGCAGGCTGCCGCTCCAGATCATGGTTCGGGAACTCCGGGAGGTCCTCTTGAGCACTAAAAACTGACCGCCGGGATGAAAACCGCCAAAAAGACGCCCAGAAAAAGGACCGGCGCAAACGGCCAGACTTGACCGTGGCGGACTTTCCCCGTCAGAAGGCCGATTCCCGCCGCGAGGCCGGCGACAAAACACCCAATTCCCAGCGCCGTCAGTCCCCAACGAAGCCCCAGCGCCGCGCCGACCGACATAACAAGCAGGACATCTCCCCAGCCGATCAATGTCAGAAAGGCAAAAGGAGCCAAACAGGCGCCGGGAATCAGTCCGAGCAATCCGTCAAAGGCCGTCCCGCTGAGAGTGCGGACTGCCGCGGCGCATAGGGCGAGAAGAACCGTCGGCCCGTCGCTCACGGTCAGGCTCTCGAAGTCCTGTTTAGCCTGACAGGCGCAGACGAGCAGACAGCACCCCCAGAGGAACCGCTCCTGCCAGCCGGGCCACAGAATCCACAATCCGGCTGCAGCGCAGGCCAACAGAGCAGCGAAAAGCGCGCAGAAAACGATTTTTCGGTTGACCGCGCTCGAAATATTTTGTCTCACGAGTTTTCTCCTTTCTCCAGCGCGTTGTTTCGGACGAACTAACAATTTTTATTAAAGGAGGCCTTTCCATGACCGTTCGTAAGATTCTCATCGCCGTCGATTTAAGCGCTCTCGCGTCAGACGTGATTCGTTATGGGTGCCGGATTGCCACAAGCCTTAAAGCAAAGGTAAAAGTGATCCACGCCGTCCCGAACGTCGCCACGTGGAAGGGATACGAGCCGTCTCTGCCAGCCAGTTTGGAAGAGGAAATGACCCAGACCGCCAAGACAAAGCTTCAAGGCTACATCGACGACGCGAAAGCCGCGGAGCCGGACGTCACGGACTGCATTGAAGACGTGGCCGTTTTGGCCGGCAACCCCACGTTGATGATCTGCACCACCGCGTCGGACGAGAAATTCGACATGATCGTTGTCGGGTACCGGGGCCACTCGGCGCTTGAACGTCTGCTGGTCGGATCCACCGCTTCCAACGTCATCCGCTACGCCTCCACTTCGGTCCTGCTGTACCGTCCGGACGAGACAGAAGAACCGGCGAAAAGCTGAACGTCTCTCAGAGCTCCTGAGAATCTGATATGATTTTAAGCGGAAAAATTATCGCCGCCCACGAGGGGATTTTGGCAAAGGAGAGGATACAGTGAAACTGGACGTGGTAGATCATATCGGCGTGGCAGTTCCCAACATCGACGAGGCGCTCAAGTTCTGGGAAGCCGTGTTGGGCGTCAAGTGCACTGGGGTGGAAGAGGTGGCCGACCAGAAGGTAAAAACCGCGTTTCTTCCCATTAAGGACACGGAAATTGAACTTCTCGAGCCGACGAGCCCGGACAGCCCGGTCGCCAAGTTCATGGAAAAAGGACGGCCTGGGATTCACCACATGGCCATTCGGGTGGAAAACGTCGAAAAGGCCTTGGAGGAGTTAAAAGCCGCAAGCGTCAAGCTGATCGACGAAAAGCCCCGGCGGGGTGCCGGCGGCGCGATGATCGCGTTCCTTCATCCCAAGTCCACCGGCGGCGTCCTGCTGGAGCTGTGTCAAAGAGGAAACTGCTAGTCTCTGCACAAAAAAAGCGGCCCTTCAGAC